>JASHOE010000208.1 GCA_030041275.1 Streptosporangiaceae bacterium | reverse complement strand
GGAGGTCATGAGCCTGGCCGAGCTCGGCCGGCCGCGCATCGACGTGGTCGTCCGGATCAGCGGCTTTTTCCGCGACGCGTTCCCGCATGTCGTCACCCTCCTCGACGACGCGGTCACGCTCGCTGCCGGACAGGACGAAGACCCGGCCGGCAACTTCGTCCGCGCGCACGTGCTCGCCGACCTGGAACGTGACGATGACCTCCGGCGTGCCACCAGCAGGGTGTTCGGCTCGGCGCCCGGAACCTACGGCGCCGGCCTGCTGGCCGTGATGGACAGCCGGTCGTGGCGTGATGACGCGGACCTGGCTCAGGTCTACGCGCTGTGGGGCGGGCACGCCTACGGCCGCGATCTTGACGGGCGTGCCGCGCGTACCGAGATGGAGACCGCGTACCGGCGGATCGCGGTGGCCGTCAAGAACACCGACACCCGCGAGCACGACATCGCCGACTCGGCCGACTACTACACCTTCCACGGCGGGATGGTCGCCACGGTGCGCGCGCTGACCGGCAGCGCGCCCCGTGCTTACGTCGGCGACAGCACCCGGCCCGACTACGTCCGGACCCGGACGCTGACAGAAGAGTCTGCCCGCGTGTTCCGGTCCCGCGTGGTCAACCCGCGCTGGATCGACGCCATGAAACGGCACGGGTACAAGGGCGCGTTCGAGCTCGCCGCGACGGTCGACTACCTGTTCGGCTGGGATGCCACGACCGGAGTGGTTACGGACTGGATGTACGAGCAGCTTGCCGCCAGCTACGTGTTCGACCCGGGCACGCGCAAGTTCCTCGAGCAGAGCAACCCCTGGGCGCTGCGCGGCATCACCGAGCGACTGCTGGAGGCCGCAGACCGCGGCCTGTGGGAAGCGCCCGAAGCCGACACCATCAGCCAGCTCAAGGACACCTACCTCGAGGTCGAAGGGCAGCTCGAAGAGGCTCAGTCCGGAGAGGACCGCCGATGACGATGCCCTCCGTTCCCGATATCAGCGAGCCGTCGCGAACACCCGCAGCATCCGCGGTGCTGCCGTTCGCCGCGGTCGTCGGCCAGGACGACGCGCGGCTGGCGCTGCTGCTCGGCGCCGTCGACCCGGGGATCGGCGGAGTCCTGCTCAGCGGCGAGAAAGGCACCGCCAAGACAACCCTCGTCCGCGGGCTGGCGGCGTTGCTGCCCGGCATCGCCGTTGTGTCCAAGTGCCGGTTTTCCTGCGACCCAGCATCGCCCGATCCCGCCTGCCCAGACGGCCCGCGTCTGCCCGGCGCCGCCGCCGAGTACCGCCCCGCCCGGCTGGTCGAACTGCCGCTGGGCGCCACCGAGGACAGGGTGGCGGGCAGCCTCGACGTGCCGCGTGTGCTCGCCGGAGCGCCAACCGCCGAGGCCTTCGTACCAGGGCTGCTCGCCCAGGCCCATCGCGGCGTGCTGTACGTCGACGAGATCAACCTCCTGCCCGATCACCTGGTCGACGTGCTTCTCGACGCCGCTGCCACCGGCGTCACCACGGTCGAGCGGGAAGGCGTCTCACTCCGGCACGCGAGCCGCTTCCTGCTCGTCGGCACCATGAATCCCGAGGAAGGTGAGCTGCGCCCGCAGCTGCAGGACAGATTCGGCATCGCAGTCGCCGTGGTCGCGAGTCCGGATCCCCACCAGCGCGCGGACGCCGTGCGCGCCCGGCTGCGGCACGACCTGCAGCCAGCCGCCGACACGGCTGCATACGAGCAGGCGAGCCGGGAACTGACCAGCGGCATCGCAGCTGGCCGCGCCCGGCTCGGCGATGTTGACCTGCCCGACGCCGAGCTGATCCGGATCACGACCGCCTGCTCGTCGCTCGGAGTCGACGGGTTGCGCGGCGACCTCGTCACCGCCAGGGCCGCGATCGCACACGCGGCCTGGCGCGGCGACAACACCGTCACCGACCAGGACGTGCGCGAAGCAGCCAGACTTGCCCTGCCGCACCGGCTCCGTCGCGGTCCCTTCGACAATCCCGGCCTCGACCCCGACCGGCTCGACGAAGCGCTTTCCGGCGAAGACGACCTCGAGCCTCCGCCGGACGGCGACGGCGGCGGACAGCCACCGGACCGCGACGATGCTGAACCATCGCAGCAGCAGCCTCAACCGCGGGACGAGACAGCGCCCGCTGACGGCGCGCCAGCCGAAACCCCGGAACCCGCGAGCACCGGGTCTTCGGCAGCCGACGCTTCGTCGCCGACCGGGCCACGGCAGTCCACCGCCCCGAGAACGGCCACAGCTCCCGGCACCGCGTTCCAGATCCGGCACCTGCAGGCAACCGGGCTCGGCACCGGCAGCGGCGGCAACCGGTCACGCTCCCGCGGCGCCCATGGCCGCCCTGCTGGCAGCATCGCGACCAGCAGCCGCCCCGACCTCATCCCGACGTTGCGAGCAGCCGCGCTAGCCAGGCCTGGGCAACCCTTCCGCATCACCGGTCAGGACCTGCGCCGTTCACTGCGCCGCGGCCGCGAGGCCAACCTGGTCATCCTGCTGCTGGACACCTCAGGCTCCATGGCCGCACGGCGGCGGAGCCAGACCGTCACAACCGTCGCGCTGTCGCTGCTGGCCGACTCCTACCGACGGCGCGACCGCGTCGCCGTCCTGACGTTCCGCGGCCGCGCCGCTACCACGGTCGTGCCGCCTACCAGGTCGGTAGAACTCGCCACCCGAAGACTGCACGACCTGCCCGTCGGCGGTCAGACACCACTCGCGGCAGGTCTCGACGCGGTCGCCGACCTGATCCGGCGTGAACGCTGGCGCGACCCCGACCGACGTCCGCTCGTGGTCGTCGTTACTGACGGCCGCGCAACCGGGGGGCCCGACCCCTTCGGTACTGCACAACGCGCCGCGCGGCGGCTCGCCGGCGTCGCCGGCATCGTCGTCGACGCCGAGGACGGTCCCGTGCGCCTCGGCCTGGCGGCCCGGATCGCTGCCGACCTCGGCGCGGAACTTGTCACCGTCGCCGGGCTGGCATCGGCGAACCCGGCCCGCCGAGACGAAGCAGCGCAGGAACTAGCCGCCGTCATCAAGGCGAAGGAGGCAGCCTGATGCCGCAAGGCAAAGTCACCGAGGTACCCGACGACGGCCTGACCACCCGAGAGCGGCGCGCCCTGCCGCTGCTGGTCGTGCACACCGGCGACGGCAAGGGAAAGTCCACCGCGGCGTTCGGCATGGCGCTGCGCGCCTGGACCGCGGGCTGGCCGATCGGCGTCTTCCAGTTCACCAAGAGCCCGAAATGGAAGAGCGGTGAGGAGGCTGCGCTCAAGTCGCTCGGCAGCGTGCACGAGAGCACCGGGCAGGGCGGCGCGGTGACCTGGCACAAGATGGGCGAGGGCTGGTCATGGCTGCGGACCCAGCCAGAGGACCACGCGAAGGCGGCGGTGGCCGGCTGGGAGCAGGTGAAAGCGGACCTCGATGCAGAGCGGTACCGGCTGATGATCCTGGACGAGTTCACCTACCCGGTGAGCAACGGCACGCTCGACGTCACCGAGATCCTCGCGACCCTCGCGGCGCGGCCCGGCACTCAGCATGTCGTGATCACCGGGCGGCGTGCCCACCCCGACCTGATCGCGGCTGCCGACCTGGTTACCGAGATGACCAAGATCCGCCACCCGATGGACGCCGGGCGCAAAGGTCAGGTCGGCATCGAGTGGTGAACCAGCCGCGGCTCGTGATCGCCGCGACCCGGTCCGGCGACGGCAAGACAACCGTGGCCACGGGCCTCATGGCCGCGCTGCGTGCTGCCGGGTTGCGCGTCTCCGGGCACAAGGTCGGCCCGGACTACATCGACCCGAGCTATCACGCAGTGGCGACCGGCCGCCCCGGACGCAATCTCGACCCGTGGCTGACCAGCGAAGACCTCATCGGCCCGCTGTTCCTGCACGGCGCGCATGGCACGGACATCTCCGTCATCGAAGGCGTCATGGGCATGTTCGACGGCGCGACCGGCCGTGGCGACTTCGCCAGCACCGCGCACGTAGCCCGGCTGCTCGACGCCCCGATCATCCTGGTCGTGTCGGCGGGCGGCGCCGGGCGGTCGATCGCAGCCACCGTGCACGGCTTCGCGAGCTACGATCCGGCGGTCCGGGTCGCGGGGATCGTGCTCAACCAGGTCTCCTCACCACGGCACGAGCAGATCCTGCGCGAGGCCCTCGCCCACACCGGTATCCCGGTCGTCGGCGCGCTGCCTGCCGAAGCGGTGCTGCACACCCCGTCCCGGCACCTCGGCCTGGTACCCGCGGCCGAGCGCGCCTCCGGCGTCCGCGACTGGCTCCCGGCCCTCACCGCGATCATCAAGAACCACCTAGACCTGGACCTGGTTACAGCGATCGCACGGACCGCGCCGCCGCTGCAGGCCGCGCCCTGGTCGGCCGCGTTCCCCGATCAGGAGGCTGGCAGTAACGCCCGCGCGCCCGCGAGGGTTGCAGTCGCCAGCGGACCCGCCTTCACCTTCGGCTATGCCGAGCACGCCGAGCTGCTCGCTGCCGCCGGCGCGGAGGTCGTGGAGTTCGACCCGATCACAGCCAGCGCGTTGCCCGACAGAACCGATGCGCTCGTGGTCGGCGGCGGGTTTCCCGAGCTGTACGCGGCCGACCTCGCGGCCAACGCCGCGTTGCGCACCGACGTCGCGCGCCGGGTCCGCGGCGGCATGCCCGTCGTCGCCGAGTGCGCCGGGCTGCTCTGGCTCGGCACAACGCTCGAGGGACAACCGCAATGCGCGGTCCTGCCCACAACGGCGACGATGTCGCCCGCACTGACCCTCGGGTACCGCGAAGCGGTCGCGCTAACCGCCAGCCCGCTGACCGAGGCTGGCACGGTGATCCGCGCGCACGAGTTCCACCGGACCACCAGCCAGCCGGCGCACGGCAACTCCCCGGCCTGGCAGCTGCTCGACGGCGGCGTGCAGGGCTGGGCCACGCCGACCATGGTCGCCTCCTACCTGCACGTGCACTGGGCGGGACTGCCCGGCGCGGCACAGCGGCTGGGTTCTGCCGCCGTACGTGCGCGAGCCTCAGCCCGATGAAGGCGTGCACTGTGGCAGATCCCGCCGCCACTGATGCCGAGCTCGCCTCGCTGGCCCATCACGGCGACGGTGACCTAGTGCCAGGCCTGGTCGACCTGGCCGTCAACGTCCGGTCGTCCGGGACACCAGGCTGGCTGGCCGCGCTGATCCGTGACACCGACCTGGCCGCCTACCCCGACCAGCGTCCCGCGGTAGAGGCGATCTCGGCGCGGCATGATCGGCCGAGCAGCGAGGTTCTGCTCACGTCGGGCGCCGCCGAGGCATTCGTCCTGCTGGCGAGGGCACTGCGCCCGCGGCGCGCGCTGGTCGTGCACCCGCAGTTCACCGAACCCGAGGCTGCGCTGCGCGCGGCGGGTCACCCGGTCAGCCGCGTCGTCCTGCCCTTTCCGTTCATCCTCGACCCTGAGCTAGTGCCTGCGTCAGCCGATCTCGTCTTCGTCGGCAACCCCACCAACCCAACATCGGTTGGACACTCGCGCGAGACGATCCGTGCCCTGACCCGACCGGGCCGGATACTGGTCGTGGACGAGGCATTCGCGGACTGCCTGCCCGGCGAGCGCGAGTCACTGGCCAGCGAGCCGGACCTCACCGGGATCGTCGTAATCCGCAGCCTGACCAAAACCTGGGGCCTGGCCGGGCTCCGGGCTGGCTACGTCCTCGCAGCGCCTGATGTCATCGCGAAACTGGCGAGCACACAGCCGCCCTGGC
Organism: Streptosporangiaceae bacterium; assembly: GCA_030041275.1. Classification (GTDB taxonomy): domain Bacteria; phylum Actinomycetota; class Actinomycetes; order Streptosporangiales; family Streptosporangiaceae; genus JAJYUU01. The sequence continues at coordinate 826 of JASHOE010000208.1, read as the reverse complement.
CGGTATCCGCGCCCGCGCTCACCGCGTGCATCGCGACGGCGTCGACGGCCGCGCTCGCCGAGACGGACGCCTGGGCGAGAGGGCTGAAGGAGGAGCGCGCGCACTTGCTAGCCAGGCTGGCCGGACTGCACTCCGTCCGGGTCGTGCCCGACCCGTCGGCATCGTTCGTGCTGTTCGACACCGGCGTCCCGGACATCCGTATCAAGCTGCACGCGCGCGGCTTCGCCGTCCGGCGCGGTGAGACGTTTCCGGGGCTGAAAGCAGGATGGATCCGGGTAGCAGTCCGCGACGTCGCCACCTCCGACCAGTTCGCGCTCGCTTTGGGGGAGGTCGTCGGCCGTGCGTGAGGAAGTGCAGGCCGTCAAAGGGCGCGTCATCCTAGTAGGCGGCGGTCCGGGCGCCGAGGACCTGATCACCGTGCGCGGCCTCGACCGACTTATGGCCGCGGACGTGGTCATCACCGATCGGCTTGCACCCATCGGGCTGCTGGCCCGGCTAGGCCCTGACGTCGAGATCATCGACGCCGCACACCTGCCGGGCCGGCCGACGCTGACCTACGAGCAGATCATCGGCGTGATGATCGACCGCGCTCTGGCCGGACTGACGGTCGTTCGGCTGAAGGGCGGCGACCCGTTCGTATTCGCGCACGGCGCGCAGGAGGTCGAGGCGTGCGCCGCAGCGGGCATCCCGGTCGAGGTCGTGCCGGGAGTGACCAGCGCAACCGCCGCGCCCGCACTAGCCGGCGTACCGCTGACAAACAGCGACGGCGCGGCTGGCTTCACTGTCGTGTCGGGTCATCTGCACCCGGACGACCCGGCGTGCCGCA
>JASHOE010000207.1 GCA_030041275.1 Streptosporangiaceae bacterium | reverse complement strand
TGAGTTCCGGCGCATCTGCGACGAGGAGGCGGCCAGCGGCTATCCGCGGTTCGTACTAGCCAGGGCCGCTGACAGACCCGAAGCCGTGGTCAGCTGACCTACGCGCGGGGCCCGGCGTGACTACGACGAGTTGGTGTCTGCACGTAGACCTTGCGTACACATAGCACGCAAGGTCTACGTGCTAACCAAAGTCTTCGCGATCATGGCGCGTCCCAGGTCGTTTGCCGACCACCAGAGCGAGAATCCGCCGCCTTCGGCACTGGGTAGCCCGATGCGACTCGGCCCGACGCCGCGCTCGATAGTCCGCTGCCAGCCAGCTCGCCACCGGCGGGGGTACGACTCGGCGCGGCACCGCGCTCGATACTCCGACGCCAGCAGCTGTGGCGCAGCGGGTTCGATTGGGCACGACGCTGCGCTCGAAACCCGCCGTTAGCCTGAAGGTTACGTTTAGGTAACAGAAGCCATCGGCTCTTGTAAGCGCTTCCCGCACCGTTGTACGGTCCTGGCAGTTGCTTAAGTAAGCGCTTTCCGGAACCCGAACCCTCTGAGCGGCAAACGCCGCAGGTAGCGAAGAATACCTGGGTAAGCGCTTACCAGGCCACGTCGCCATACGCCTACGAGGAAACCGGCGGTACAGGAGTGGACGTTGAGGCGGGCACCGTAACGGCGCAGCCCCCCACGATTTACGACGTGGCCAGGGTCGCCGGCGTGTCCATTGCCTCGGTCTCACGCGTGCTCAATGGTCAGGGCAATCCCCGTGCCGAGACGCGCCAGCGCGTCCTGCAGGCGGTCGAGGCGCTGGGCTTTGTGCCCGACGGCGCGGCGCGCGCGCTCAGCGTCCGGCTCAAGGAGGTCGTCGGCGTCGTAGTGCGGCGGCCGCAGTGGCACGGCGAGAACATGTTCGCCGACGAGGACGAGAACCTGCAGTTCCCCGACATGATCAACCGGGGCATGGAGATCGTCGCCCAGCGACACGGCTTTGACCTCCTCATCCGGTCCGTGGACCTAGACGAGCCTGATGTCGCCCGGCAGGTTTTCGCGCTCGCCCGCAAGAGCGACGGAATCATCCTGCACGACCGGGTTCTGTCCCCCGAGCAGCTCAACACGCTTTCGCGGCAGGTGCCGGTGGTTACCCTCGCCGGCGAGCCCACGCAGACCACCGCGAACGTGCACGGCGACAACGAGGGCGGGATGCGCGCTCTCGCCCGGCACCTCATTGCCGATCACGGCTACCGCACGATCGCCTATCTCGCCGGGCACGAGGGCAGCCCGGACAGCATGACCCGAGGCAAGGCGCTGGCCGAAGAGGTAGCGGAGGCAGGTGCAACCCTGCTCACCGGCGATGAGTGGCGAGGCAGCTACCAGGCGGCGGCCGGAGCTCAGGCTATGGAGCGGCTCATCGCAGCCGGGGCCGAGCTGCCACGCGCGATCGTGTGCGCCAACGACCAGTCCGCTATCGGCGTGCTCCACGCCCTGGCGCAGCACGGCATCGCGGTCCCTGGCGATGTCGCGGTCACCGGATTTGACGACATGCCCGTCGCGCGGCACCTGCGACCGCAGCTCACCAGCGTGCGGCAGTCGATCCAGGACCTCGGCGCAACTGCCTTCGAAACCGTATACGCCATGATCGGCCGCCGGCCAGACGCGCCCGACACCGTCCGCGGTAGCGACATAGCGCTACCGACGAAGCTCATCCGGCGCGAGAGCTGCGGCTGCGAGTCGCAGTCGCTGGCACCAGCACCACGCAGTCCAGAGGAGTCCGGATAGATGCGAGTAATAGCTCGGCGACTCTTCTTCTACGTGGTGACCGCGGCCGTTGCGGTCAGTCTCGACTTCTTCGTCCCGCGGCTGATCCCGGGCAACCCGGTGGACGCGATCTTGGCCAAGATGCAGGGCCAGGCGCCCTCGAAGGCCACCATCCACGCCCTCGACCTTCAGTTCGGCGTGGGCACTACCACCAGCCTGTGGGGCCAGTACACCCACTACTGGAACGATGTCTTTCACGGCAACCTCGGCTTGTCGACGCTGAGCTATCCCACACCGGTAACCAGCCTGATCCGCGCGGCGCTGCCATACACGCTCGGGCTGATAGGCGTCGCCACACTGATCAGCTTCGTGCTCGGCACCGCCATCGGCGCGATCGTCGCCTGGAAACGCGGCAGCTGGATGGACAACCTGCTGCCGGTGGTCACCTTCTTCCAGGCCGCACCGTATTTCTTCCTCGCGTTCGTGGCCGTCAACGTGTTCGCCATCAAGCTCGGCTGGTTCCCGTCCGAGCGGGCCGCCAACGCCACGGACTTCCCTGCGTTCAACTGGACCTACATCAGCGATGTGCTCGATCACGCGATACTGCCCGCGCTGACGATCGTCATTGCCTCGGCGGCGGGCTGGATCGTGGGCATGCGCAACGTGATGCTCACCACGATGGACGAGGACTATGTGCTGGTCGCCGCTGCCAAGGGCCTGCCAAAGCGCCGGGTGATCTGGTACGCGGCCCGCAACGCGATCCTGCCCAGTGTTTCCGGCTTTGCGCTCGCGATCGGCTTCATCGTGTCCGGTTCGCTGCTTACCGAGATCGTGTTCAGCTATCCAGGACTCGGCTACCTGCTGCTGCAGGCGGTATCGAACGACGATTACCAGCTGATGCAGGGGCTGTTCCTGATCATTACCTTCGCCGTGCTGGCCGCCAACCTGATCGCGGATTTCGTCTACGTCTTCCTCGACCCGCGCACCCGGCAGGAGGCCTGAGCCATGGCGGTAGGCATCGGCACTCAGGAGGTCGCCGGTGGTCAGCCCGTGCCGACCACGGCGCTGCCCGGCACGCCGGAGCGCAAGCAGCGCGCACTGCGGCTGCCCCGCTCTCCGAAAATCATCGCTGGGCTGGCCATTCTGGCGTTCTTCGTGCTGTGGTCGATCGTCGGACCGCTGGTCGCGCCGTACGATCCCAGCCGGTTCTTCGCGAGCGCGCCGGTGCCACTGCCGCCATCAGCCGCACACTGGCTCGGCACCACGCAACTCCAGCAGGACGTGCTCTCCCAGTTGCTCGTCGGCGGCGGCGACATGCTGCTCGTCGCGCTGATCGCCGGCGTGATTGCCACGGCGCTGTCGGTGGTCATCGGAGTGACGGCCGGCTACCTCGGCGGACTGGCCGATGACCTGCTGTCGATGCTCAGCAACATCTTCCTGGTGATGCCGGCGCTGCCGCTGCTGGTGATCCTGTTCGGCTTTCTTGGCAAGTCTGGTTCCGACGACCTGTTCCTCGTTGGGTTCATTATTTCGGTAACGGGCTGGGCCTGGGGTGCACGCGTCCTGCGTGCGCAGACGCTGTCCCTGCGGAACAGGGACTACGTCGACTCGGCCCGGATCATCGGAGAGCGCAGGTGGCGGATCATTTTCGCCGAGATCCTGCCGAACTTGACCCCGATCGTCGCGAGTTCGTTCCTGTTCACCGTGCTGTACGCAGTGGGGACCTACTCCGCGATGGCCTTCCTCGGGCTGGTCAACCCCGAGTGGAACTGGGGCGGGATGTTGTACTTTGCCCAGAGCTATAACGCCGAATTGTCTGGATACTGGTGGTGGTACGTCCCGCCTGGCCTCCTCATCGCGCTGCTAGGCACCGCGCTGGTCCTGCTGAACTTCGGCATCGACGAGTTCATCAACCCGCGGCTGCGCGCGGCCGGGCTGACCCGCCGCACCGGTAGTCGCAAGGAGGCTCGCGCGCTGCGCAGCCAGCAGTTCGGGCTGACGTCTGTGCTCCTCGACTCAACGGCCTCGGCGGCGACTGCCGGAACCGCTCGTGATGGCGGTCAGGCATGAGCGGCGAGCGGCTCCTGGAGGTCCGCGGCCTGTGCGTGGACTACGGGCAGGGGCCCGGTGCGGTGCACGCGGTGAGCGACGCGAACCTCGTGCTGCACCGCGGCGAGGTGCTCGGCCTCGCCGGCGAGAGCGGCAGCGGCAAGTCGACCCTGGTCATGGCGGCCACCAGACTGCTGCGTCCGCCGGCGATCATCACCGGCGGCGAGGTACGCCTTTTCGCTCCGGACGGCAGCGAGGTCGACATGCTGGCGGCCGACTACGAGATCCTGCGCGTGCTGCGCTGGTCGCAGATATCGCTCGTGATGCAGAGCGCCATGAACGCGCTCAACCCGGTGATGACGATCCGCACTCAGCTCACCGATGCGCTGGCCGCGCACCTGCCGCACCTGTCGCGTAAGGAACGCAACGCCCGAGCCGTTGAACTCCTCGAAATGGTTGATATCAACGGCGACCGGCTGAGCAGCCATCCGCACGAGCTGTCCGGTGGCATGCGGCAGCGCGTGATGATCGCGATGGCGCTGGCGCTGCGGCCTCAGGTCGTCATCATGGACGAGCCGACCACCGCGCTGGACGTGGTCACCCAGCGGGAAATCCTGGAAGAGCTGAAGGACCTACGAGACCAGTTCGGGTTCGCGATCTTGTTCATCACGCACGACCTCTCGCTTCTGATCGAGATCGCGGACTCGATCGCGGTGATGTACGCGGGCCGCCTCGTCGAGCGGGCACCGGCAAGCGCACTGTTCCGCGCTCCGCGCCACCCGTACACGCTGGGGTTGCTCAGCTCGTTCCCGCCGCTGCACGGTCCGCGCGCACCCATGACGGGCATCCCCGGCTCGCCCCCGGATCTGCGGATGCTGCCGTCGGGCTGCGTGTTCCACCCCCGCTGCCGGTTTGCGTTTGACCGGTGCGCCGAGCAGGCTCCGCCACTGAAGTTCGTAGGCGCCCGCAGCGACCGTCTCGCCGCGTGCTGGCTGCAGGGCGGCGACACGCCCGTGCCGGCCGAGCTCGCCGCCCGTGAGTCGGACCCAGCCGAGCCAGCGGGCAGCGCCAACGGCACTCGGCCAGCACCGGACGGGGCCGACCTGCGCCGGCCACCCGGACTGTCCGGTCACCCAGCCGGTCCCGAAGAGCCAGTCCAGCAAGCCAGAGCCGGAGAGCCAGTCCAGCAAGCCGGTCCCGGAGAGCCAGTCCAGCAAGCCGGTCCCGAAGAGCCAGTCCAGCAAAGGGGTACGGCATGACCGCGCCGGCGATGACCGCGCCCGAGAAGACCGCCGTGCTGCTGGAGGGACGCGGCCTCACCAAGCACTTCGCCGTGCATGGCGCAGTGGCGCGCAGCAGCCGCCGCTTGCGCAGGGTCGGCAGGTCCGCACCGGTGGTGCATGCGGTCGACGACGTGTCGCTTGCGTTGCGCGCCGGGCGGGTGACGGCGGTGGTCGGGGAGAGCGGATCGGGCAAGTCCACGCTGGCCCGGATGCTGGCCAGGCTGATCGCGCCGACTGCTGGCGAGCTGCTGCTCGACGGGCATCCGGTGGCGCACACCAGGGGGCGGCGGCTCGACTATGCCAAGGCCGTGCAGAT
>JASHOE010000206.1 GCA_030041275.1 Streptosporangiaceae bacterium | reverse complement strand
GCGGCGATCGAGATGCGCCGGCTGGTCGGCCAGGTGACGATGGCCGCCGTGCAGGTCGTCAGCGCGGGCACGGACGCTCAGGCGGCCCAGGCCCGGCAGCTGCTGACCGACACCCGCAAGGCGCTGTACCGGATCCTTGCCTCCGACGAGGAAGCCTCCGGCGAGACCGAGTAAGGCGAAGCCGGGCGCGCGAGTTGAGGCTCACGCGCCCGGCTCACTTCGTCACCCGTCAACACCCGGTGACGATCGATCTGCTGTCAACATACATTGACGACGTAGCGTAGACTCTGGCAGCTGCGCCGGGCCAGTTTAGGCTCGGAAATAGCAGTTCAAGGGAGGCTCGATCAGGAGTGGCACAAACGAAGACGCCGGCACGGGCCGGAACGCTGGCGGCGCTCGCCGACGGTGGCGGGCCGGAGACGGTCATCGAGGTCTCGGACCTGGTCAAGCGGTACGGAGAGGTGGAGGCCGTGCGCGGCATCGACTTCACCGTGTCGAGGGGCGAGACGTTCGGTTTCCTCGGCCCCAACGGCGCGGGCAAGTCCACCACCATCAAGATCCTCTGCACGCTGGCCAACGCCACCTCGGGCACCGCGCTTGTCAATGGCCTCAACACGGCAACCGAGCGAGACGCAGTGCGGCGCAACATCGGCCTGGTGTTCCAGGACACGACACTCGACACCTATCTGACCGGTGAGCAGAACCTGCGCTTCCACGCCGAGCTGTATGGCGTGCCCAGGGCGGCGGTGGGGCCGAGGATGCGCCAGGTGCTCGACATGGTGGGCCTGTGGGACCGAAAGGACAGCCTGGTCAGCACGTACTCGGGCGGGATGCAGCGGCGGCTGGAGATCGCCAGGGGCCTGCTGCACGCGCCGCACGTGCTGTTCCTGGACGAGCCGACCGTCGGCCTTGACCCGCAGACGCGCTCGTCTATCTGGGCTTACATCAATGACCTCAAGCAGCGCGAGGACATCACCATCTTCCTCACCACGCACTACATGGACGAGGCTGAGCACTGCGACCGGATCGCGATCATCGACCACGGGAAGATCGTCGCGATTGACACGCCCGAGGCGCTCAAGGCCAGCGTGGGCAAGGATCGGGTGCAGATCCAGACCTCCGACGACCGCGCGGCGATCGGAGAGCTGGCGGCTGTCTTTGGCATTGACGCAGCCGTGCACGAGGGCGCGGTGACGTTCGCCGTGGCGTCCGGGGAGCAGTTCGTGCCGCGGTTGTTCGCTGAGCTGACTATTCCGATCAAGTCGGTCAGCATCGCCCGGCCCTCGCTCGACGACGTGTTCATGTCCTACACGGGCAGCACCATCAGGGACGCCGAGGGTGGAACCGGGAACGAGTTCATGCGGAACATGCACCGGCTGCGGTCCGGCGGGAGGCGGTAACGATGGCGACCCAGACCACCGAGCCTGCGTCGGCGGCCGACTCCGGCGCCGTCATCGAACGAATCCGCGTGTCGGTGCCCGAGCGCGGGCTGCGGCACGACCTGCGCGCGGTGAGCATCGTCTGGCGGCGCGAACTCATCAGGTTCCGCACCGACCGGCTGCGGGCGATTACGTCGCTGGTGCAGCCGTTCCTGTTCCTGTTCATCCTCGGCACCGGGCTCTCGACGCTCGCCAGGCCCGGCCTGCCGCACGCGGCGAACTTCGACTTCGTTACCTTCATCTATCCCGGCATCCTGGCCATGTCCGTGCTGTTCACGTCGATCTTCTCGGCGGCGTCGATCGTCTGGGACCGGGAGTTCGGCTTCCTTCGGGAGATCCTGGTCGCGCCGGTCAGCCGGGCGTCGATTGTGGTCGGCAAGTGCCTGGGCGGCGCCACCATCGCGACCTTCCAGGGCATCATCTTCCTGGCGCTGGCCGGATTCGCGCATGTGCCGTACAACCCGGCGCTGATCTTCGGCCTGATCGGCATCCTGCTGCTGCTGTCGTTCACGCTGACCGCGTTCGGGGTGATGATGGCGGCGAGGATCAGGCAGTTCCAGGCGTTCATGGCGCTGACGAACATGCTGATCTTGCCGCTGTTCTTCCTGTCCGGGGCGCTGTACCCGCTGAACGGGCTGCCGTCGTGGCTGACGGTCCTCACCAGGATCGACCCGCTGACCTACATCGTGGGTCCCATGCGTCACCTGGTATTCAGTCACCTGAGCGTGCCGTCCTACGTCGCCGCGGCCATCAACACCCGCCTGGCCCCGAACATCACGTGGGCGGGCTGGTCGGTGCCGGTGTGGCTGTCGCTCAGCCTCGTGGCGGTCATGGGACTGGGAATGATGGCGATCGCGATCTGGGAGTTCAGCAAGACCGAGTAGGCCGCTGCGTGGCTTCGGTCTACGGGGCGGATCTCACGAGTTCAGGGGGCTCGCCCCGGGCAGATACCGCGAGCCTGCGGGAAGGAGGCCGAAGGCCTCCGAACATAGAGCGACGCCGGGTGGCTACGGGGGCAAACCACCCGGCGTCGCGTTCATCGGCGCTCCGACGGGGGCCCGGAACGCCGGCAACTGATGCCCCGGCGGGGGACCAGAGCATCGGTAAGCATGTTACACCGATCGTCCACCTAGTGCATCAAGACCGGGTTATGAGGTAATCACGTCGCGGTGGGCGACAAGTCCCGCCGTGGCTCTCGTGCGCCGGTTGCCGTTAGTGGCCCGGCGGTGGCTGCTGATCTCCTGGTTTGGTCGGCGGCCGGTAGATAGCGGGTGAGTTCGGCTCGTACTGCCGGAATGTCCGGTTAGCGGTGGGCTCCCGCCCGCCATTGGCGAAGACAACGGCGAAGTAGGGAATCACCAGCGCGCCGACAGCGGGGATCGCGGTCAGCCAGCCCAAGTGGTTGACGAACATCAGGATCGCGGCGGCAAAACACACCGTCCGGATGCCCATCATGATCAGGTACCGGCGCTCTCGATAGCGGATGTCCGCTGACAGACCCGGCCTGGCCTCGGTAACCAGATGTGCCTGGTCGCGGCGGGCTCCGTGGGCGCTCTTCACGCTTCCCACGTTATTCCGCGGCCGGGTCGGCCGCCACTGCCGGCACGGCTCGCGGCGCGGCTAGGGGGATCGGGCATGCTGGCAGACGCAGGCCGGACGCAGGCCACCGCGGCGCAGCTTTTGGGAGGACACATGTCAGATCGCACTTACCGGGTCACCGAGATCGTCGGGACCTCACCGGACAGCGTCGAAAGCGCCATTCGCGGGGCACTGCGTCGCGCGTCGCAGACGCTGCGGCACCTGGACTGGTTTGAGGTGATTCAGGTGCGCGGTCAGATCGTTGACGGCGAGGTAGCGCACTTTCAGGTCGGCCTCAAGATCGGATTCCGGCTCGAAGACGCGTGACCTGGGCAGCGCAGCACCGCACTGGCGGGGGAGGCGGAAGCTGGCCGAGGACGGCACAGGCTGGCTTGGCTCGCCTCACTTAGCTTGCCTGGCTGACCGAGGACATGTTGAATCCCTCGACCCGAACCGGTGGCATGGCGGCTCGGGTGAAGTAGTCGCCCCACTCTCTGGGCAGTGTCGGGACCGTGGCCCCGACCTCCGTGATCCGCCCGAGCATGCCGACCGGGCTCTCGTTGAACCGGAAGTTGTTCACCGCACCAGTCACCTCGCCGTTTTCGATGAGGTAGACGCCGTCCCTGGTCAAGCCCGTGAGCAGGAGCGTCTGCGGGTCAACCTCGCGGATGTACCACAGGCACGTCAGCAGCAGGCCGTAGCTCGTGCGGCCGACGAGGTCGGCGATCGACCCGGTGCCGCCCGGCTCGGTGAGCACGAGGTTGTCGATGGCGGGGGTCACCGGCTGGCCAGACAGCCGCGCGGTGTGCCGGGTCTGGGTCAGCGCGCTGAGCGTGCCGTCGGCGATCCAGTCCGTACGGCCGGTCGGCAGGCCGTTGTCGAAGACTGACGACTCCCGCGAGGACGCGTGCGCGATGACGAACGGCGCGCACTGCAGCCCGGGGTGGGCGGGGTTACTGTGCAGCGAGAGCGGCAGGCTCGCGAGTTGCTCGCCGACCCTGGTGCCGCCGCCCGGCTTGCTGAAGACGGTTCGTCCGTCCAAAGCGTCCTTGGCGCCGGACGACCAGTACATATAGATCAGCAGATCGGACAGGGCGGTGGGTGGCAGCAGCGTCTCGTAGCGGCCAGCCTGCAGCGCGACGGATCGATTCGCCCAGTCGAGCCGCTGCCCGAGGTCCGCCTCCACCGCGACGACGTCCACGTCGGCGAAGTCACGCGTTCCGGTGCCGGCCCACGCAGACCGGGCCAGGTCCGCGGACTTGGCGTTGAGCTCCAGCCGCCCGGTGGGCTGGTCGTGCCGTAGCCGCAACCCGGTCGACGTGCCGACATAAGTGGAGGTCATCTGGTGCTCGGCGAACCCGTACAGCTTCCGGTCACCGCTCGCCGCGGTGGCGAACGCATTCCTGAGGTCGGCGGCGAAGCCAGCGAACACCCCGATCTCGGTGCGCGCGGGCGACTCGTCCCAGGCCGCGCCGCCGCCTTGGGACGCCGCGGCGCTGACGAGCGGCTGCGCATCCTCGGCAGGGGAGGCGTCGGCTGCCGCCGTTTCCGCCTCGGCCACGATGTCGGCGATCTGGTCGTCGCGCACGCCTGCCCTGGACACGACGCCGACCCGCGCCTGGTCACCAGCGCGGCGGATAGCGATGACCGTGAGCTGCCGGGACTGGGCCACTCCGTTGGTGGTCAGCGTGTTCCCCGCCCAGCGCAGGTTCGCGGACGAGCTCTCATCAGCGATGACCACGCAGTCGTCGCTGTTGGCCGCCGCCAGTGCCCGCTCGACAGCTTCCTGCGGCGAGTTCCTGCTCACGCGCCCGCCTCCTCGACCGTGTTGAGAATTCTGATGCCGCGCATGACCACCGACGGGCAGCCGTGGCTCACCGGCGCGACCTGGCCGGGCTGTCCCTTGCCGCAGTTGAATGCCCCGCCGAGAACATAGGTCTGCGGCCCGCCGACAGCTTCCATCGAGTTCCAGAAGTCGGTGGTCGTCGCCTGGTACGCCACGTCCCGGAGCTGCCCCGCCAGCTGTCCGTTCTTGATGCGGTAGAACCGCTGGCCGGTGAACTGGAAGTTGTACCGCTGCATGTCGATCGACCAGCTCTTGTCGCCCACGATGTAGATGCCGTCGGTGACCGACGCGATGAGGTCGGCCGTCGACGGACCGCCGGCGGCGGGCTGCAAGGACACGTTGGCCATCCGCTGGATGGGCATGTGGCTGGGCGAGTCGGCGAACGCGCACCCGTTGGACCTGCCGAGGCTCTTGAGCCGGGCCATCCGGCGGTCTAGCTGGTAGCCGGTCAGGACACCGCCAGCGATGAGATCCCAGGACTGCCCGGCAACGCCTTCGTCGTCGTAACCGATCGTGGCCAGGCCGTGCTCGGCCGTGCGGTCGCCGGTGACGTGCATGATCGGCGAGCCGTACTGCAGGTTGCCCAGCTTGTCGAAGGTGGCGAACGACGTTCCGGCGTACGCGGCCTCATAGCCGAGCGCTCGGTCCAGCTCGGTGGCGTGGCCGATCGACTCGTGGATGGTCAGGAACAGGTTCGACGGGTCAATCACCAGGTCGTACCGGCCGGCCTGCACCGACGCTGCAGCCATCTTCTCGGTCAGCAGCGCGGGGATCTCCGCCAGCTCGGCGGGAAAGTCCCAGCCGGTCCCGGTCAGGTACTCATGTCCCCGCCCGGCCGGCGGGGCTAGCGTTCGCATGGTCTCGAACCGGCCATCGGCGCCCACGGCGACTGCCGTCACCGACGGGTGCACGCGAACCCGCTGCTGCAGCGCCGTCGTGGCGCCGTCGGTGTAGAACTTGCACTCCTTGACCTGGTACAGCGACGCGTCGACGTGATCCACGCCCGCGGCGGCGAGCAGCTGGCTGCTCCAGCCCGACAACAGCGCGATCTTGTCGGCGACGCTGACGGAGAAGGGATCCACTTCGTAGGCGGATAGCCAGGTCACGTCGCCGTGCGACGGCTCGTCAGCGAGCTCGATCCGCTCGGTGCTGATGGCAGCAGCGACCTTCGCCACGTCGACGGCCTCGGCGGCGGCCTGGGCGGCGGCCTCCGGCGTCATATCGACGGCCCCCGCAAATCCCCAGGTCCCGTCGACCACCACGCGGACGGCGAGGCCCAGGTCGTCGCTGTCGAACTGGGTCTCCAGGTTCCCGTCGGACAGGCCGATCTGCTGTCCTCTGATCCGCTCCGCGCGGAAGTCCGCGTGCGCGGCGCCGAGCTGTGCGGCTCGCTGCAGCGCGGCGTCGGCGAGCTGGCGCAGCGGATAGGCGGTGAACTCGGGATCTATCTGAGTGTGGTCCACGAGTCGTCAACCTATCCCAGGCTGCGGCCGCGGCCCTCGACCGGTACGCTCGCTCGCGACCTGAGTGCGGTCGCGGGTATCAGCGGGAACAAGGCAGCAAACGGGAGGCAGCCTCATGGGCCGATCTGTACTCGTCACCGGTGGCAACCGCGGCATCGGCCTGGCGATTGCACGCCGGCTGGCGGCCGGCGGCGACGACGTCACGGTGACCTCCCGGTCTGGCGCACCCGTCGACGGACTCACGGTCGCTGCCTGCGACATCACTGACACCGCGCAGGTCGACGCCGCGTTCACCGTGGCCGAGCAGGCGCACGGCCCGGTCGAGGTGCTCGTCGCCAACGCTGGCGTGACGAAGGACCAGCTGCTGGCGCTCATGTCCGAGGACGACTTCGCGCAGGTCGTGAACACAAACCTCACCGGCGCCTACCGGGTGGCCAAGCGCGCGGTGCGCGGCATGATCAGGCTGCGTCGCGGCCGGATCATCCTCATCTCGTCCGTCGTCGGGCTGCTCGGCTCGGCCGGCCAGGCGAATTACGCCGCGTCCAAAGCTGGCCTGGTCGGCTTCGCCCGGTCGCTCGCGCGAGAGCTGGCTAGCCGTGACATCACCGTCAACGTGGTCGCACCAGGCTTCGTCGACACCGACATGACCGCGGTGCTGACCGACGAGCAGAAGCAGGCGATCCTGGCCAACGTGCCGCTGCACCGGTACGCGGCGCCGGACGAGGTCGCGGCGGCCGTGGCCTTCCTGGCCGGGCCAGACGCCGGCTACATCACCGGCGCGGTGATACCCGTGGATGGCGGTCTCGGCATGGGCCACTGACGGCTCCGTTCCCTCGATAGCGGAAAGGCAGGCGAGATGGGCATCCTGGACGGCAAGCGGATCCTGGTGACGGGCGTGCTGACCGACGCCTCGATCGCGTTCCACGTGGCACGGATCGCCCAGCAGGAAGGCGCGACGATCGTGCTGACCGGCTTTGGTCGGCTGAGCCTGGTGGAGCGGATCGCCAAGCGGCTACCAGAGCCGCCGCCCGTCATCGAGCTCGACGTGACCGACGACGGCCAGCTCGATTCGCTGGCCGAGCGGGTGGCCGAGCACACCGACGGGCTGGACGGCGTGGTGCACGCGATCGCGAACGCGCCAACCAGCGCGCTGGGCGGCAATTTCCTGCAGACCCCATGGTCCGACGTGGCCTCGGCGGTGCACGTCTCGGCCTACTCGCTGAAGTCGCTGGCGATGGCTGCGCTGCCGCTCATGCGGCCCGGCGGCGCGATCGTGGGCCTTGACTTCGACGCCACCGTGGCCTGGCCGGCATACGACTGGATGGGCGTGGCCAAGGCCGCGCTGGAGTCCACCGCGCGCTATCTCGCCCGCGACCTCGGGCCGCACGGGATCCGGGTCAACTTGGTGTCGGCCGGGCCGGTGAAGACGATGGCCGCCCGCAGCATCCCCGGCTTCGATCAGTTCGAGGGGCTGTGGTCGGAGCGCGCACCACTCGGCTGGGACCTGGCTGACGCGGAGCCCGCTGCGCGCGGGTGCGTGGCGCTGCTCACGGACTGGTTCCCCGCGACAACGGGGGAGATCGTGCACGTGGACGGCGGCGCGCACGCGATGGGTGCTTGATAAGGCACGAAACGGGCTCGGCTTCGGTCAACCGCCACCGCCCGGCCGCGGCCAACGGGGACCTCATCCCCTTGTCCGGCTCCCGGCCCCCGCTGATAATCGAGGTGTGCGCGGTTTGACGGCACGGGCTGCACGCCGTGGCATCCGGGTATCGGACCACGACCGCCATCGGGTGCTGGACGCGCTGAGGGACGGTTTCGCCGACGGCAGGCTGACGCACGAGACGTTGGTGCACCGGGCCGAGGCGACGCTGCTGGCGCGCACCAGCACTGACTTGCGGGGCCTGGTCGCCGACCTGCCGCGGCCGGGGCTGCTCAGCGCCGCGGCCACGGCAGCCTACCGTCGCGTGCGAGGGTCGGCTGACCGCTGGCGGCGCGGCTTTCCCCTTGTGCTGCGCCTCCCGTCCGGATCGCAGCGCCGGTTCACCGTTGGCCGGGAGCTAGCGTGCGACATGACGCTCGCGGACCAGACCGTGTCGCGGTGGCACGCAAGCCTGCATCGGGACAGCGACGGCTGGCTGCTCGACGACCTCGGCTCTACCAACGGGACGTGGCTCAATGGCTGGCGGGTGACAACCGCGAGCCGCATCACGCCGGGCGACCTGGTGTCGTTCGGAGCCGTCACGTTCGTCCTGGCCGACCGCCCCCCGGCGGCCGCCGCACCGGTCACGGGCTGTTAGTCGGTCGACGGGTTCACGGCGAGCGTCTCCGCCGGGGACCAGTACAGTCGAGAAATGACCGTGGTGCTGATCGTGCGGCATGGCCTCACCGCCTCGACGGGGAAGGCGCTGACCGGCTGGCTGCCAGGCATCGCGCTCGACGACCGCGGCCGGACTCAGGCAGCGGCGGTGGCCGCCAGGCTCGCTCAGGTGCCGCTGGCGGCCATCGTCAGCAGCCCGCTACAGCGGTGCGCGGAGACGGCGTCGATCATCGCGGCAGGCCACAGCGGCTTGGCAGCAGCCGACTCGGCTGCCTCCGATGCCGCTGCCGGCGATGCCGCTCCTTCCGATGCCGCTGCCGCTGCCGCTGGCCCCGACGCCGACGGCACCGGGACCGGGAGCGCGAAGGGGGCTGCCGGCCGGGCGGAGCTGGCCGGCGCGAACGGCCAGGTTGCGATCGCCGCTGAGCCGATCCCGGTCCAGCTCGACGATCGCTTTGGGGAGTGCAGGTACGGCGACTGGACTGGCCAGCCGCTGCGCAAGCTCGCCCGTGACCCGCTGTGGCGGGTGGTCCAGGCACACCCGAGCGCGGTCCGTTTCCCCGGCCCGGCCGGGGAGACGATGGCGGGGATGCAGCAGCGGGCCGTCGAGGCGGTGCGCGACTGGAACGCGCGGCTTGGCGGGGACGCGGCGTACGTGGTTTGCTCGCACGGTGACGTGATCAAGGCGATCCTCGCCGACGCTCTCGGCATGCACCTGGACATGTCGCAGCGGATTCAGGTGGACCCGTGCTCGCTGAGCGTGATCCGGTACACCCCGCTCCGGCCGTTCGTACTGGCGATGAACGACACCGGCGCCGACGCCACCGCGCTCGCCGGACTCGCCAAGCGGCCTGCCGCGAGGCGAGCCGCGCAGGCGGACGCGCAGGTCGGTGGCGGCGCGGGCGGCTAGCTGCGGAAGCCCGCGGACAGGCATAGTCGTCGGTAGCCTGAGAGCGGGCTGCTTCGGCGCGGGAGGATAGGCGCGGGAGGATGGGGTCATGCCGGTCTACACGTACGACCCGCCGGAGCGATTCGTCGCGGGTACCGTCGGCCAGCCCGGGGAGCGGACTTTTTACCTGCAGGCAACGGTTGGCAGCCGGGTCACCAGCGTGGTGCTGGAAAAGGGACAGGTAAGCCAGCTCGCCGAGCGGCTGGACGAACTGCTCGACGAGGTGGCCAGGCGCACGGGCGCGGGCACGGCCCGGCCCGCCGCAGCGATTGACGACGGCCCGCTGGACCTGCCACTGACCGAGGACTTCCGGGTTGGCGCCATCACGCTGGCCTGGGACCACGACGCCGAGCGCGTCATCATCGAGGCCCAGGAAGAGAGCGAAGAGCCGCTCGAGCCCCTCGCCGAGGACATCCCGGACGACGGGCCTGCGGTGCTGCGCGTGCGCATCACGGTGGAAGCCGCCCGCGCGTTCTCGCGTCGCGCCATCCAGATCGTGAGCGCGGGCCGGCCACCGTGCCCGCTCTGCGGGCTGCCACTCGACCCGGCCGGGCACGTCTGCCCGCGGCAGAACGGCCACCGGGTCGGGCATGGCTGAGGCGGCGGCCGGCTCGCCGGGCGACACCGGCCGGGCTGCGTCGCGGCAGCCGGCCATGAACGAGGCCGCCAGCCTCGAGCTGCTCGCCACCGGTGAGCTGACGGTCGAGGGACGGCTGGTAGATGCGTCGAACGCGACGCTGTACTGCACAATCACTGCGGCCGTTGGGCAGGCGGCATGCGTCTACAAGCCAGTGGCGGGGGAGCGACCGCTGTGGGACTTCCCTGACGGCACGCTGGCCGGCCGCGAGCTTGCCGCTTACCTCGTCTCGCGCGCGGCAGGCTGGGATGTGGTGCCGCCGACCGTGTACCGCGACGGGCCGTTCGGCCCCGGCATGTGCCAGCTCTGGATCGACGCCGATGAGACGCTCGATCTGGTGGAACTCGCGCGCAGCGGGGAAGATCCCCGGCTCAGGCAGATGGCGGTGTTCGACGCCGTCATCAACAACGCCGACCGCAAGATAGGTCACCTGCTGCCCACTGCGGCCGGGCACCTTTATGGCTGCGACCACGGCGTCTGCTTCGGGTCCGAGTACAAGCTACGGACCGTGCTGTGGCAGTGGCGAGGCAAGAAGCTGACGCCGGCGGCGCTGGCCGCGCTGCGCGTCTCGCTCGACCTGCTGACCACGGGCCAGCTAGCGGCCGAGCTGGCATCGTGGCTCACCGCGACGGAGATCGCCGCGACCAGGCGGCGCATCGAGCTGCTGCTCGCGCACAAGGTGCACCCGTCCCCGCCAAACGACTGGCCGGCCGTGCCCTGGCCGCCGGTCTAGCGGCGGCGTCGACCACAACCCTGACTCAGCGGCCGCCGTTGTCGCCGCGCCGACGCAGGTAGCGCTCGAACTCCCTGGCTATCGCGTCGCCGCTCGCCTCCGGGAGGTCGGTGGCGTCCTTGGCCTCTTCGAGCGTGCGCACGTACTCGGCCACGTCGCTGTCCTGCTCGGCGAGCTCGTCAACGCCGCGCTCCCACGCTCTCGCCTCGGCGGGCAGGTCCTGCAGCGGGACGGAGATGTCCAGGATGTCCTCGACGCTGCGCAACAGGGCCAGCGTCGCCTTGGGACTCGGCGGCTGAGCGACGTAGTGCGGGACCGCCGCCCACAGTGACACCGACGGCAGTCCGGCCGCGGTGCACGCGTGCTGCAGCACCCCCACGATCCCGGTGGGGCCTTTGTAGTCCACGGATTCCACGTGCAGTTGCGCGGCGATGTCCGGGCCCGAGGTGGCCGCGGTCACCTGCAGCGGCCGGGTGTGCGGGGAGTCCGCAAGCAGCGCGCCGAGCAGGATCACGAACTCGACCTTCAGCTCCGTGAACGCGCTGACAAGCTCGGCGGTGAAGCCCTGCCAGCGCATGTTGGGCTCGATGCCGTGCACCAAGATCAGATCGCGGCCGACGTCAGGTGGCCTGGCCAGTGCGAGCCGCGTCGTCGGCCAGACGAGCTCCGTCGACTTGCCGTCCGCGACCTCGATAACCGGCCTCGTGACCTGGAAGTCGTAGAAGTCCTCCGGGTCTATCTCGCCGATGGCCTTGGCATCCCACGCGGCGCTGAGCTGACTGACCGCGCTGCTCGCAGCCTCGCCGGCGTCGTTCCAGCCTTCGAAGGCAGCGATCAGCGCGGGCGAGGAGAGCTTGCCAACAGAGTCCAGCTCGATCGCCGGCCACCTCCCTCGTCGTCCCGCTGTACGGCACCCGGCCGGGGACCCGTCATCGTTAAGACTACGTTCTGCGCCCACCAGTTGAAGAGAAGGCCGCTACGCCCTGGCCGACCCGCTTGTCCCTAGAATGGGCGCATCATGTCGCAATCCGGACAGCCGCCGGTGCGTTCCGTCTCGGTGCCCGCGCCCATCCCGCCGACAGCCACGGTTCAGGGCTCGCCGGACGGCCTGGCCGGCGTGGCGTTCGACATGGACGGCCTGCTCGTGGACTCCGAGCCGCTGTGGTTCCTGGCGGAGAGCGCCGTGATGGCGCGGCTCGGCGGCGCGTGGGGGCCGGCCGACCAGCACGCCCTGGTCGGCGGCTCACTGGGGAGCACCGTCGGTTACCTGCTGGCGAAGGCGACCCGCCCAGCCGATCCGGCGGCCGTGGGACGCTGGCTGATCGAAACGATGGTGGACCTCGTCAGCACCCGGCCGTTGATCGTGCTGCCGGGCACCGCGGAACTCGTGGCCGAGGTTCACGCCGCGGGGCTGCCCTGCGCACTCGTGACCTCATCGGTGCCAGCCGTCGTCGACGCCGTGCTGGCCCGGCTTGACGTTCGGTTTGACGTCATCATCTGTGCCGCCGATGTGGCGCGGGCCAAGCCGGATCCCGAAGGCTACCTGCTGGCCGCGGCGAAGCTCGGCGTCGACCCGCGCCGGTGCATCGCGCTGGAGGACTCGCCGAACGGGGTCGCGGCCGCCGAGAGCGCCGGCTATCACGTGGTCGCTGTGCCCAGCATCGTGCCAGTGCCCGCCCGCCCGGGCCGCGTGCTGCTCGGCACGCTGGCCGATGTGACGCTCGCGGAACTCAGGGCACTGACCGGTCTTGTTGGCTGAGTGCGCGAGCTGCCTGCGATTCGCCTACATCAGGACAGATCAGCGCGGGCCATCGGTCCCTGGAGGTCGTCGAAATGTGCGACAATGAAAGGTATTCACGCCTTGGCCGCAGCAGACGCCGCGGCTTCGAGGGGAGGCGACAGTGCATAGCTGGCTGAGCTTTGTAAGCGGTGGCTTCGCTGGCCCGATATTCCTGGCTGTCACGGTGGTCGGCCTGGTCCTGAGCGGGCTGGCCTGGCGCCGGAAGGGTGCCCGCAGCGGGCTCAGGGGCGTCGCCTGGTCGCTGCTCCCGGCTGCGGCCTGGCTGACCAACTCTCTCGGCCTGGTTGGCCGAATCGTCGCGGCGGTTGTGTCGTTCGGAAGCGGTTTCGTGTTCTCTGGCAAGGCCTGGCTTGGCGTGATCCTGGTCGGCGTGTCCGCGCTGTTCTTCCTCGTGTCCGGCGGGATCCCGATGGTTGGCGGCCGGCGGCGCCGGAAGAAGCAGGTCGGCGAGCAGGCCAGCCGACCGGGCGACGGAGCGCAGCCCGCGACGGTGAAGGGCTCCCGCAACCGGGCCGCCGTGACGTCCGGTGACGACGACCTCGCTGACGTGCGTGACATCCTCAAGAAGCACGGCATCAACTAGCGACCTTCGCTGCGGAGGCGCTGGCCAGGCCGACTTTTTAGCTGGGCGCGCCGGCCCAGGAGGCTGGTGCCAAAGCGTTATCTGTTCGCTATCAGTTCGCTGCCCAATGAAGGCCTTCTGCCGTAAAACTTTCGGCTAAGGAGGCATCAGATGCGGCAAATATGGTCAAAGTCTGGCAGGGGCGGCAGCAAGTCAACATTAGCGGGTGTTGTCGGCCTCAGCGCGATCGCGCTCGTTGTGGCTGCCTGTGGCACCAGCACGAGCCCATCGAGCAGCTCAACCTCGAGTACGACTGCGCATTCCGGCGGGACGTTCACCATCCTGGCGAACTCCGCCTTCGGCGTTGCCGACCCGGCGCAGAACTACACGCTCGAAGAGTGGCAGCTGCTCATCGACACTCACGACGGTCTGGTGACGTTTGCCAAAGAAGCTGGCCTCGCGGGCACGAAGATCGTGCCGGACCTGGCGACGTCGATCCCGACGCCGACCAACGGCGGCAAGACGTACCTCTTCCATATTCGGCGCGGCATCAAGTTCTCCAACGGCCAGGTGCTGAAGCCCAGTGACTTCGTCACCACCTTCGAGCGCCAGTTCACCGTGCCCGGCCCCACCTCGTTCTACAGCGGCATCGTCGGGGCCAGTGCGTGCAGCACCAAGGGCTGCAACCTGAGCCAGGGTGTGATCGCGAACAACTCTGCCTACACGCTGACCATCAACCTCACCGCGCCTGACCCCGAGTTCATGGACCAGCTGTCGCTGCCGTTCGCCATGGCGGTGCCTGCGGGCACTTCGCTGGCGCTGACTGGCAACAACGTGCCGCCCGGCACCGGGCCGTACATGTGGAAGTCCTACAACCCGAACACCGAGGCAGTGCTGGTCCGCAATCCGTACTTCCACGTGTGGAGCGCGCAGGCGCAGCCGAACGGCTACCCGAACGAGATCATCGAGAAGTACGGCCTCCCGGTGTCCGACGAGGTGACCGAGGTGGAGAACAACGAGGCCAACGAGGTATTCGACGGCGACCAGATCCCGTCCGACCAGCTGACCCAGCTGAACAGCGCCAAGTACGCGAGCCAGGTGCACGTGAACACGCTGACCGCGGACTGGTACTTCGCGCTCAACACCAAGGAGCCGCCGTTCAACAACCTGGACGCGCGGCAGGCGATCAACTACGCGGCCAACCGGTCCGCGTACGTCAAGATCGCGGGCGGCCTGGGGCTCGCCGTGCCGGCCTGCCAGATCCTGCCCCCGAACTTCCCCTCTTACAAGCCGTACTGCCCATACACCACCGGGGCCCACACCGTCTGGTCCGGGCCCAACCTGGCCAAGGCCAAGGCGCTGGTGAAGGCGTCCGGCACGCTCGGCGACAAGGTGGTCGTCGACGGCACCAACGACCAGGTCGGCACCGCGCTGGTCGAGCAGATGGTGTCGGACCTGGACTCGATCGGCTACAAGGCGAGCCCCCAGCTGCTCAGCGAGGCCATCCAGTACCCGTACGTGCAGAACTCGACGAACATCACCAAGTGGAACGTG
>JASHOE010000205.1 GCA_030041275.1 Streptosporangiaceae bacterium | reverse complement strand
GTCATCGGCTGTCGCGGTTACTCCAGAGTAAGTTCTCGGTACCTTACCCGTAAACCGGGTGACTATCTCATAGGAAATCGTGCCCAGTCGCTCCGCCCACTCCTGCGCGGTCGCCTCTCCGTTGTCACCGGGACCGAAGAGCACTACCTCGTCACCGGCATCGGCCAGGGTGTCGCCCAGGTCAAGCACGACGTGGTTCAGATTGACAGTCCCTGCGATGTCAACCCGCCGACCGCGGGTCGACAGCAGCCCGGTCGCGTTAGTGGCGTGCCGCGGGATGCCCTCGTTGTAGCCGAGCGGGAGGACCCCGAGAGCCGTCTCCCGGCCGGTGGCGTACCGATGGGCGTAGGACACCGGGGTTCCGGCTGGCACCCGCTTGACCTGAATGAGCCGGGCGCGCAGTGTCATAGCCGGCCGGAGCCAGTCCGGCACTCCGCCGGGCAGCGTGCACAGACCGAACACCGCACCGCCAGGACGCACCAGATCGAAGTAGGACTCCGGCAGCGTCAGCGTGGCCGGACCATTGGCCAGATGCCGGACTTCAGGCCTGGCCCCTGCCTGCTCGGCCACCGCCACGGCCGCCTTGAAGGCCTCGAGCTGGAGCGGGATCGTGGGGTGGCCGGGGATGTCGGCACAGGCGAAGTGTGACCACACGCCGACGATCCGGGCGCGGCCCGATGCCTCGGCTGCGAGCGCCGCCTGAACCAGGCCGGGCCAGTCTGCCGCGGTCGCGCCACCGCGGCCCATGCCGGTATCGACCTCCAGATGCAGGCGGGCAGGCTGGCCAGCGTTCTCGGCAGCCTTCGCGAGCTGTCCGACCAGCGCAGCCGAGCCAGCCGAAAGATCGATGCCCAGCCGGATCGCCTCACCGTGCGGCGCATCCGGACTGCCATGCAGGCTCAGCACCGGTACCGGGATCCCGGTCTGGCGTAGCGCGATCGCGTCCGCCAGCTGAACGACCCCGAGCCAGCTTGCGCCGCCCGCGAGTGCCGCGCGGGCCGAGGCGAGCATGCCATGGCCGTAGCCGTCCGACTTGACCACCGCCATGACTGCGGCCGAGCCGACGTGGCTGCGCAGGCCGGCTACGTTCGCCTGGATCGCGGCCAGGTCGACGACTGCCTCGGGCTTACCGTCCATGTGGGTCCAGTCTGCCAGCCGCGGCGAGCGCACGTGCGCGGCCGGCCTGCCCGCAGTGCCGGGGCCGGCCGGAACCCCAAGCCAGGCTGCCGCCGCACACCGGGACCGCGTTGGCCGCCGCCCGGCGATCGTGATAAGCAAGGCGCCATGTCGCAACTAATTCCCCTCAACGTCCTGTTCGGCAACCCCGAGCGGGTGTCCCCCCGCATCTCACCGGACGGAACGCAGCTCGCCTGGATCGCGCCGCACGAAGGCGTGCTGAACGTCTGGCTCGCCCCGATCAGCAGCGAGGCGGGGGTCGGCTGGGACGCGGCTCGCGTCATCACCGACGACACAGTTCGCGGCATCCGGCAGTTTGCCTGGGCGCACGACGGGCGGCATGTCCTCTACCTGCAGGACACCGGCGGCGACGAGAACTGGCGCCTGCACGACGTCGACCTGCAGACAATGGAGCGTCGGGACCTCACTCCGTTCCCCGGCTCGCAGGCGCAGCTCGTCGCCTCCGAGCGGGCTTTCCCTGACGAGATCCTGATCGGGCTTAACAAGGACAACCCTGAGCTGCACGACGTCTACCGGCTCAATCTCAAGACCGGCGAGCTGGCCAAGGAGCTGACCAACCCCGGCCTCGTCGGTATGGTCGCCGACGCCGATCTCGTCGTCCGCGCGGCCCTCCAGCCGCAGCCAGACGGCTCCATGCTGCTCGTTGTCCGCGACAGTGCTAGCGGCGAGGGGGCTAGCGGCGAGGGGGCTAGCGGCAACGGAGCTGGCGGCGACGAGGCTGGCGACAACGAGGCTGGCGACGAGGACTGGCGGGTGCTGCTCACGATTCCGGCCGAGGACTCGATCATGAGCGGGCCGATCGCGTTCAGCGCCGACGGCCGGTCCCTGCTTGCGATCTCCTCGGTGGGCGCGGAGGCCGCACGGCTCGTCCGGATCGACCTCGCGACCGGCAGCACTGAGGTGCTGGCCGAGGACCCGGAGGCGGACGTCAGCGATGTCAGGATCCATCCAGACACCCGCGAGCCGCAGATCGTCACGTTCCAGAAGGCCAGGTCGGAGTACCGGGTCCTGGATCCCTCGGTTGCCAGGCACCTGGCCGCGATCCGCGCGCTGAACCCCGGCGACCCGGTGTTCCCCGACGCTGACGACGCCGACCGGACCTGGCTAGTGGCATTCACTAACGACGCCGGGCCGGTCCACTTCTACGCGTACGACACCGAGACCGGCAACGGCAGCTTCCTGTTCGAGCACCAGCCCGAGCTGACCAAGTACGAGCTGGCCGCCATGGAGCCGTTCTCCTACGAGGCCAGGGACGGGCTGACGATCCACGGGTACCTCACCTTCCCGCGGGGGGCCGACCGGCTCGACCTGCCGACCGTGCTGTTCGTGCACGGCGGTCCCTGGGCTCGCGACGAATGGGGCTACGACCCCAACCCCCAGTGGCTGGCCAACCGCGGCTACCTGTGCGTCCAGGTGAACTTCCGCGGCTCGACCGGCTACGGCAAGTCGTTCGTCAACGCGGGCGATCGCGAGTGGGGGGCAGCGATGCAGAACGACCTCTCTGACGCCGTCGCGCACGTCATCGGCAAGGGCTGGGCCGACCCGGCAAGGACAGCAATCATGGGCGGCTCGTATGGCGGCTATGCAACGCTGGCTGGCGCTGCATTTACCCCCGACCTGTACTGCTGCGGTGTGGACATCGTCGGGCCGTCGAACCTGATCACGCTGATCGAGACCATTCCGCCCTACTGGGCGCCGCTGATCGCGCAATTCCATCAGCGGGTCGGCGACCCGGCGAAGGACCGGGACTTCCTCTGGTCTCGTTCGCCGCTGTCCAGGGTGGATCAGATCCGGATCCCGCTGCTGATCGCCCAGGGTGCCAACGACCCGCGGGTGAAGCAGGCGGAGTCGGAGCAGATCGTCGACGCCCTGCGCAGGCACGGGATCGAGCACGACTACATGCTGTTCGAGGACGAGGGGCACGGATTCGCCCGGCCGGAGAACCGGCTGGCCTTCTACGCCCAGGCGGATAAGTTCCTGGCCCGCTACCTGGGCGGTCGCTCCGAGAGCTAGCCCCGGCGGCCGCGTGCGGCGAACGGCACTGGCGGGAGCGGGCCTCGTTCCCGTCTAAAGGTTGTTGCCGGTAACCGCGCGGGTCGCGGCCGCGATCGCGCCCACGATGTCACTCGCGCCGATCGGGGCATCGCGAGCGGCGAGCCTGGCCGCTATCCCGTGCAGGTAGGCGGCAACCGCGGCGGCCGCTGCGGTGTCCAGGCCCTGGGCGAGCATCGCGCCGGCCAGGCCGGTCAGCACGTCGCCCGAGCCAGCGGTGGCCAGCCAGCTCGAGCCGGTCGAGTTCACCAGGACCGGCAGCGCGCGGTCGGGCCGCGCGATCACCGTGGTCGACCCCTTGAGCAGGACGGTGACGCCCAGCTCGACGGCGGCCGCGCGGGCGTAGTGCAGCCGCCGCGCCTCGATGTCGGCCCGGTCCGCGTCGATCAGCCGGGATAGCTCTCCGGCGTGCGGCGTGATCAGCGTCGGCGCCTCTCGCTTCAGCAGCTCGCGGTGCTCGCTCAGCACCGTGAGGCCATCGGCGTCGACCAGCACAGGGACCTCGCTGTCAAGCACCGCCGCCAGCAGCGCGTGCGCCTCCTGCCCGGTTCCGATGCCGGGCCCGACTGCCCAGGCCTGCACCCGCCCCGCCGTCTCGATCGCCTCCGCCGAGCGGCCGGGATCGTAGGCAGTGATGACGGCCTCCGGCCAGTGCTGCCTGACGACCTCGGCGGCATGCGCGGCCGACACGACTCGCACCATGCCCGCGCCGCCATGGATCGCACCGCCGCAGGACAGCACGGCGGCCCCGGTGTACTGCTCGCTTCCGGCCATGAGGCCGAGGACGCCGCGGCGGTACTTGTCCGACTCGGCTGACGGGCGCGGAAGGATCGCGGCAACGTCGGCTGACTGGAAGCTGATGACATCGGGTTCTGCCAGATATGGCTGCAGGCCGATGTCGACAAGTTCCACCGCGCCCGCGCAGCTAGCGCCAGGGTCAATCAGCAGGCCGGGCTTGATCGTGCCGAAGGTGACCGTGAGGTCCGCTTCGACAGCCGCGCCATGAACCTCGCCGGTGTCCGCCTCGATTCCGCTCGGGAGATCGACCGCGACGACGAACGCGCCGTCGTCGCGAGCCCGCGCGGCAAGCCTGGCCAGCGCCGCGGCCGGCTCCCGCAACCCGCCGTGGCCGCCGATCCCGGTCAGGCCGTCGATGATGAGGCGAGCGTCCGCGATGGCCGCGCGGGCTCGTGTCGTGATGCTGTCCGCCTCGCTCGGCTCGTTCGGGGCGCTCGGGTCGCTCGGCTCGTCCGGAGCGCTCGTCTCGCCTGCCGCCCAGAGGACGATGCCGCCGTTGGCCATGAGCGCAGCGGCGGCGGCCTCGTGCGGTTGATGACCCGCCGCGATCGCCGTCACATGAGCGCCGCGGGCGGCCAGCCGGGCACCGGCGTACAGTGCGTCGCCCCCGTTGTCACCGCTGCCCGCCAGCACCACGACTGGCGAGCCGTAGACGCGGCCGAGCGCCGTGGCGCACGTTGCCGCGATGCCGGCCGCGGCCCGCTGCATCAGAGTCCCGGCTGGCAGTTTCGCCATCAGTGTCTGCTCGGCGCTGCGGACCGCCGCCACGCTCCGGGCTTCTCTCATCGCGGCGTCTCCTGTCGTCCGTCGGGCCGCCGCGGCGGCCGTGCTCACTGAGCGCGAGCGTGTTCTGATCATTGCCCAGTGGCTAGTAACGCAGTCATTTCTCGGCGATCACCATTGCGATACATAGCCCGGCGTCATGGCTGATGGACACGTGCCAGGTCGTCGCGCCCAGCGCAGCGGCCGCGGCGGCGACAGTGCCGTTGATGTGCAGAACGGGTTTGCCCCGGTCATCGTGGTCGACCACGACATCTGTCCAGCGCAGACCCGGCGGCCCGCCAAGAGCTTTCGCAACTGCCTCTTTTGCCGCGAAACAGGCGGTCAGCGACTGCGGCGAGCCGACGCGTTCGCTCTCAGCGAACAGCCGGTCTGCCAGCGCGGGTGTGCGAGCGAGGGCTG
>JASHOE010000204.1 GCA_030041275.1 Streptosporangiaceae bacterium | reverse complement strand
ATGAGTAGCGCACTCGCCGGCTGGCTGCAGGCCGGCCTGCTCGTCGCCGCCCTCGCCGTCTGCTACGTGCCGCTCGGCAACTACATGGCGCACATCTTCACGAGCGAGAAGGACTGGCGCGTCGAGCGCTTCCTCTATCGGCTCATGGGCATCGACCGGACGGCTGACCAGCGCTGGGGCGTCTACGTTCGCAGCATCCTGGCCTTCTCGGCGGTCAGCGTCCTGTTCCTGTACGGCCTCGAGCGTCTGCAGGACCACATCCTGCTGTCCGAGGGAATGACCGCCGTTCCGCCGGCCACGGCGTGGAACACGGCCGCGTCGTTCGTGACGAACACCAACTGGCAGAACTACGCCGGCGAATCAACGATGGGCTACGTCGTGCAGATGACCGGCCTGACCGTGCAGCAGTTCCTGTCCGCCGCGGTCGGCCTCGTCGTCGCGATCGCGATGATCCGCGGCTTCATCCGGTCACGCACCGACAAGCTCGGCAACTTCTGGGTGGACGTCACCCGTGCCTCGATCCGGTTGCTGCTGCCGCTCGCCATCGTCGGCGGCCTCGTGCTGATCGCCGGCGGCGCCATCATGAACTTCCACCCGTACGAGACCTACACGACGCTGTCCGGGGCGCACCAGACGATCCCCGGCGGCCCGGTGGGCTCCATGGAAGTCATCAAGGACATGGGGAACAACGGCGGCGGGTTCTTTAACACCAACTCCGCGCACCCGTTCGAGAACCCGAACCCGTTCACGAACCTGTTCGAGATCTTCCTGCTGCTGCTGATCCCGTTCGCCACCCCGCGGGCGTTCGGCAAGATGGTCAAGGACAACCGGCAGGGCTACGCGCTCGTCGCGGTCATGGCCTGCATCTGGCTGCTGGCCATCGGCGGCATCAGCTTCTTCGAGGCGCACTACGGCATCGGCGGGGCAACCGCCGCACACCTCGCTCACGGCGCCACGGAGGGCGTGGAAACGAGGTTCGGCACGTCCGGCTGCTCGATATTCGCGGCCTCCACGACGGTGACATCCACCGGCGCGGTCAACTGCTTCCATGATTCGCTGACACCCTTCGGCGGCGGCATCGCGCTGTTCGATATCGCGCTCGGCGAGATCGCGCCAGGCGGCATCGGCGCCGGCATGTACGGCATCCTGATCCTTGCCATCGTGACGGTCTTCGTCGGCGGCCTCATGGTCGGCCGGACGCCCGAGTACATCGGCAAGAAGATCCGACCGGTGGAGATGAAGTACGCGGCGTTGTACTTCCTCACCCTGCCGGTCGTCATCCTGACCGCGGCCGGGTTGTCCATCGGCACCCACAAGGGCCAATCAGCGATCTTCAACCCAGGACCGCACGGTCTGACCGAGGTCGTATACGCGTTCGCGTCGATGGCTAATAACAACGGCTCCGCGTTCGCTGGCCTCGGCACAGCCCTCGGCTGGTATCAGACCCTCGGCGGGATCGTGATGCTGCTCGGCCGGTTCGCCCCTGAGCTCTTCGCGCTCGGGCTGGCCGGATCGCTCGCGAGACAGCAGCCGGTGCCCGCGAGCGCAGGCACGCTCGACACCAGGACGCCTCTGTTCGTCGGCATGGTGATCGGCGTGATCCTCGTCCTCGTCGGGCTGACCTACTTCCCCGCGCTGGCCCTTGGCCCGTTCGCAGAAGGACTGCACTGAGATGACACTGACAACGAAGCCGAGTGCTCGGACGCGACGCGCCCAGCAGGCTGGTCCGCTGGACCACCGGATCGGCGGCGGCCTGCTCGACCCGAAGATGCTCTGGCACTCACTGCCGGACGCGGTCAAGAAGCTGGACCCGCGGGTCCAGGTCAAGAACCCGGTCATGTTCGTGGTCGAGGTCGGCGCGCTGCTGACCACCATTACGGCGATCTTCTTCCGTACGCCTGGGTTCAACATCTTCAACTGGACCATCGTGGTCTGGCTGTGGCTGACGGTGGTGTTCGCCAACCTGGCCGAGGCGGTGGCCGAGGGCCGCGGCAAGGCTCAGGCCGACACGCTACGCAAGACCAAGCGTGAGACCGTCGCGCGGCGGCTGGTCAACTGGTCGCCCGGCCAGACCCAGCTGACCGAGGAAGCTGTCGCTGGCACGCAGCTCACCCTGGGCGACTACGTGGTCGTCGAGGCGGGCCAGGTCATTCCCGGCGACGGCGACGTGGTCGAAGGCGTCGCCTCGGTCGACGAGTCGGCCATCACCGGCGAGTCGGCACCCGTCATCCGCGAGTCCGGCGGCGACCGCTCCGCGGTCACCGGCGGCACCACGGTGCTGTCCGACCGGATCGTCGTGAAGATCACGTCCAAGCCGGGTGAGACCTTCATCGACCGGATGATCGCCCTCGTCGAGGGCGCCAAGCGGCAGAAGACGCCGAACGAGATCGCGCTGAACATCCTGCTGGCGTCGCTGACGATCATCTTCATGCTGGCCGTCGTGACGCTGCAGCCGATGGCGTACTACTCCGGTGCGCCGCAGAGCCTGGTCATCCTCGTCGCGCTGCTGGTGGCGCTGATTCCCACCACCATCGGGGCGCTGCTGTCGGCCATCGGCATCGCCGGAATGGACCGGCTGGTGCAGCGGAACGTGCTGGCCATGTCCGGCCGCGCGGTAGAGGCCGCCGGCGACGTGAACACGCTGCTGCTTGACAAGACCGGAACCATCACCATGGGCAACCGGCAGGCCACTGACTTCCTCCCGGTCGAAGGTGTCACCGACACCGAACTCGCGAACGCCGCGCAGCTGTCCAGCATGGCTGACTACACCCCCGAGGGCCGGTCCATCGCGGTGCTCGCGAAGGAGAAGTACGGACTTCGGGAGCGGCCCGAGGGCGAGCTTCAGGGCGCGGACTTTGTCGAGTTCACCGCCCAGACCCGGATGAGCGGCATCGACCTGGCCGACGGCCGGCAGGTCCGCAAGGGCGCGGCCTCGTCGGTCGCGCAGTGGGTGCGAGACAACGGCGGCACACCGCCGCACGAGCTCGGCGGCATGGTCGACGGCATCTCCGCCGTCGGCGGCACCCCCCTTGTGGTCGCGGAGCGGATGAATGGCAGCGCCAAGGCGCTCGGCGTCATCTACCTCAAGGACATCGTCAAGGAGGGTATCCGCGAGCGGTTCGACGAGATGCGCAAGATGGGCATCAGGACCGTCATGATCACTGGCGACAACCCGCTCACGGCCAAGGCCATCGCGGACGAGTCCGGGGTGGACGACTTCCTCGCCGAGGCAACGCCCGAGGACAAGATGGCGCTGATCCGCAAGGAGCAGGAGGGCGGCAAGCTCGTCGCGATGACCGGTGACGGCACCAACGACGCGCCGGCGCTCGCCCAGGCCGACGTCGGCGTGGCCATGAACACCGGAACCTCAGCAGCAAAAGAGGCCGGGAACATGGTGGACCTGGACTCCAACCCGACGAAGCTGATCGAGATCGTGGAGATCGGCAAGCAGTTGCTGATCACCCGCGGCGCGCTGACGACGTTCTCCATCACGAACGACGTGGCGAAGTACTTCGCCATCATCCCGGCGATGTTCTCCAGCGTGCTGCCGGCGCTGGGCCACCTGAACATCCTCGGCCTGCACAGCCCGAAGTCGGCGATCACCTCGGCGATCATCTTCAACGCGCTGATCATCGTCGCGCTGATCCCGCTCGCGCTGCGTGGCGTGCGGTACAAGCCGTCGTCGGCGTCGGCGATGCTCCGCCGCAATCTGTGGATCTACGGCGTCGGCGGCCTCATCATCCCGTTCGCCGGCATCAAACTGATCGACCTCATCGTCATGAACATTCCTGGATTCCGGTGATCTGAAATGAGTCGCCTTCCTTCCGTACTCCGCCAGCACCTCGCGGGTCTGCGCATGCTGCTGATCTTCACGGCGCTGCTCGGGATCGTCTACCCACTGGTCATGTGGGGGCTCGCACAGGGGCTGTTCCCGCACCAGGCAAACGGATCGCTGGTGAGCTACAAGGGCCGGACCGTGGGCTCCAGCCTGCTCTGCCAGGAGTTCGTCAACGCCAAGGGCCAGCCGCTGCCGCAGTACTTCCAGCCGCGACCGTCTTACGCGATCGTTGGCTGGTCACTGAGTCAGCTGAAGAACGGCACATACGTCATCAAGGGCGTCGGGCCAAACAACTACGGCTGCAACCCGCTGTATTCGAGCGCGTCTAACCTCGGCAACAACAACCCTGCGCAGATCCAGTTCGTCAAGCAGCGACAGCAGCAGATCGCCAAGTTCGACCACGTCGCAATCTCGAAGATCCCGAGCGACGCCGTGACCGGGTCCGGTTCCGGCCTCGACCCGGACATCACGCCAGCCAACGCCGCGATCCAGGTAGACCGCGTGGCGGCTGCCAGGCACATCAGCCCGGCTCAGGTCGAAGCGCTGGTCAAGAAGTACACCACCGGCCGGACGCTGGGCTTCCTCGGCGCGCCCGTGGTGAACGTGCTGCAACTCAACATCGCCCTCGATGAGCAGTACCCGGTCTGACGCCGCGGTGGGCTCCGGGGGGTCGTCCCCCGGAGCCCACACCGAGCGGGTGCTCGTGGTCGAGGACGAGCCTGCGCTGCTGCGGGCGCTGGAGATCAACCTCCGGGCCCGCGGCTACCAGGTGTCGTCCTCCGCGGACGGCCAGGCAGCACTGGCCGAGGCGGCCCGGCGGCCGCCGGATGCCGTGCTGCTCGACCTCGGCCTGCCGGACATGGATGGCAACGAGGTGATCCGCCGCCTGCGGGCCTGGACCGCCGTGCCAGTGCTCGTGCTGTCCGGCCGGGCCGGATCCGGCGACAAGATCGGCGCGCTGGACTCGGGCGCAGACGACTACGTGACCAAGCCCTTCTCCATGGAAGAGTTGCTGGCCAGGCTCCGCGCACTGCTGCGGCGGGACGCGCAGCCGTCGAGCCGACAGGTCTTCACCATCGGACACTGCACGATTGACCTGGTCGCCAAGTCGGTCACCCGGCGGCTCGATAACGACGCAGCGCCGGATGGCGCCGAGCCGGTCCGGCTCACCAAGACCGAGTGGCGGATGCTGGAGATCCTGCTCCGCTCGCCGGGTCAGCTGGTGTCATCGGGCCGGCTACTGTCCGAGTTGTGGGGTCCCGGGGCCGAGGATCGTACCTACTACCTGCGCTTCCACATGGCGGGGCTGCGCCGCAAGCTGGAGGACGACCCGCCGCGGCCCAGCCACCTGCTGACCGAGCCGGGTATGGGCTACCGATACCAGTCGTGAGACGGTGTTCCGATGGGGGGACCTCCCCCGCCGAGTCCCCCGGTCTCCCAGGGGGTTGTCATGAGCGCTGAGGGCCTGGGCGACGTGCGGGCGGCGGCCCGGCCGGCCGGGAGCCGCGGTCAGCTGCGGATCTACCTTGGCTCGGCGGCTGGCGTTGGCAAGACGTTCGCCATGCTCAACGAGGGCCACCGGCGTCGCGACCGCGGCACCGACGTCGTGGTCGCGTTCGTGGAGACCCACGGTCGGCCGCACACCGCGGAGCAGATCGGCGACCTCGAGGTCATCCAGCGCAAGCGGGTCCCCTACCGCGGCACCTACTTCGAGGAGATGGATACCGACGCGGTGCTGGCGCGGCACCCCGACGTGGCCCTGGTGGACGAGTTCGCCCACACCAACGTCCCTGGCTCCCGCAACGGAAAGCGCTGGCAGGACGTGGCCGAGATGCTGGATGCCGGCATCGACGTGATCTCCAACGTGAACATCCAGCACCTCGAGTCCCTCAACGACGTCGTCGAGAAGATCACCGGCGTGCCGCAGCGCGAGACAGTGCCCGACGCAGTGGTCCGGGCCGCCGATCAGGTCGAGCTCATCGACATGACCGCCGAGGCGCTCCGTCGTCGGATGGCACACGGCAACATCTACAAGCCGGAGAAGATCGACGCGGCGCTGACCAATTACTTCCGGATCGGCAACCTGTCGGCGTTGCGCGAGCTCGCGCTGCTCTGGCTCGCCGACAAGGTGGACGAGGGCCTGCAGAAATACCGGCAGGCACACGACATCCGTGGCACGTGGGAGGCCAGGGAACGGGTGGTCGTCGCGCTCACCGGCGGCCCGGAGGGCGAGACGCTGATTCGCCGGGCGGCGAGGATCGCGGCCCGCACGGCCGGCGGCGACCTGCTGGCCGTGCACGTCACCCGATCCGACGGCCTGACCGGCGCGGACCCGGCGGCGCTGGCGAGTCAGCGACGGCTCGCCGAGTCGCTCGGTGGCACGTACCACCAGATCGTCGGCGAAAACGTCTCGGACGCGCTGCTGACCTTCGCCCGCGCCGAGAACGCCACCCAACTTGTTCTCGGCGTCAGCCGGCGCGGCTGGCTGGCGTCGTTGCTGACCGGACCCGGCGTGAGCATGCGCACCGTCCGTGGGTCGGGCGACATCGACGTACACATCGTCACGCATTCCCAGGCAGGCCGCGGCCGCGGCCTCCCCAGGGCGGAGGGTGGCCTGACCCGCCAGCGACAGATCGCTGGCTACGTGCTGGCACTCGGGCTGGCGCCGTTGCTGACGCTCGTGCTGGCCAGCCTGCGCGGGCAACTCAACCTCACCAGTGACGTCCTCGTCTTCCTTGCTGGCGTTGTCGCGGTCGCGCTCGTCGGCGGGTTCATCCCGGCGGTGCTGGCCGCGGTGGCCGGCTCGCTGCTGCTCAACTACTACTTCACGCCGCCCATCCACCAATGGACGATCGCCCAGGCCAACAACGCGCTGGCGCTGATTGTCTTCGTCGCCGTGGGCCTCGCGGTCAGCTCGGTCGTAGACACAGCGGCGCGACGCACGAAACAGGCCGCCAGAGCCGGGGCCGAGTCTGAGCTGCTGGCAACGACGGCCGGCAGCGTGCTGCGCGGGCAGCGGGCCTTGTCGGCAGTGCTGGACCGCGTCCGCGAGGCGTTCGCCATGGACTCGGTGACGCTGCTCGAGCAACCGACCGATCAGCCACGAAACAACTGGAGCTGGGTCGCGGCCGGCTTCTCCGGCGATACGCCCCTCAGCCGGCCCGAGGAGGCTGACGTCGAGGTGCCGGTGAGCGACAACCTCGTGCTGGCACTCCGCGGGCGAGCGCTGCCTGCCTCCGACCGCCGGGTGCTCGGCGCGTTCGCGAACTACGCGGCGGCCGCGCTCGAGCAGGGCAGGCTGGCGGCGGCCGCCGAGGCAGCCAAACCGATCGCCGAGGCCGACCGGGTCCGCACGGCGCTGCTGGCCGCGGTCAGTCACGACTTGCGCACGCCGCTGGCATCGGCCAAGGCTGCGGTCACGAGCTTGCGCAGCCATGACATCGAGTGGGACGCCGCCGACCAAGACGAGCTGCTGGCTACGGCAGACGAGTCGCTGGACAAGCTCGCCCGGCTGGTGGACAACCTGCTCGACATGAGCAGGCTGCAGGCCGGCGCGCTTGCGGTGTTTCCCCGACCGGCCGATCTGTCGGAAATCGTGGCCAGGTCGCTGGACGACCTGGGACCGGGCTCCCGGATCGTCACCGTCAGCATCCCCGATGACCTGCCGGAGGTGGCCGTGGACCCTGCCATCCTGGAGCGGGTCATCTCCAACCTCACCGCGAACGCGCTGCGCTACTCGCCGCCTGGCTTGCCGCCCACCCTCACGGGCAGCGCGCTGCATGACCGCGTCGAACTCAAGGTCATCGACCGCGGTCCCGGCGTGCCCGAGGACCAGTGGAACCAGATCTTCATCCCGTTCCAGCGGATGGGCGACACCGACAACACGACGGGGGTCGGCCTGGGGCTGGCCCTGTCACGCGGGCTGGCCGAGGCGATGGGCGGCACCCTGGAACCGGACGAGACGCCGGGCGGCGGCCTCACCATGACGCTGTCGCTGCCTGCCGTGCCGCCCCCGCCCGCCCACGTCGGCCACCGCCAGGTCGGGCAGGAGGATCGAGGCGGCGAGCCGGACAGCGTGACGCCGTGACCACGATCCTGGTCATCGACGACGAGCCACAGATCATCCGCGCGCTGCGGATCAACCTGCGCGCGCGCCAGTACGAGGTGCTGTCAGCGAGCTCCGCCGGCGAGGCGCTCGAGCTCGCCGCCAAGCACCCGCCGGACCTGGTGATCCTCGACCTCGGGCTGCCGGACATGGACGGTGTCGAGGTGATCCACGGCTTGCGCGGCTGGACCGAGGCACCGATCGTCGTGCTGTCCGGCCGGACCGACAGCACCACCAAGGTTGACGCGCTCGACGCCGGCGCGGACGACTACGTCACCAAGCCGTTCGGCATGGACGAGCTGCTCGCGCGGATGCGCGCCGTCAGCAGGCGCTCCACCGCCGAAGCAGCCGCACCGCGGATCCAGCTCGGTGACCTGGTGGTAGACCTGGCCGCGCGGCGGGTGACTCGCCGCGGCGGCGCGGCGGACGGCAGCGGCACCGACGGCAGCGGCACCGACGGCAGCGGCACCGGAAACGGTGACATCCGGCTCACCCCCACCGAGTGGCATCTGCTGGAGGTGCTCCTCCGCAATCCAGGCAAGCTGCTCACCCGTCAGCAACTGCTGGCCACCGTCTGGGGGCCCGGCTACGGCGAGGCGACCGGCAACCTGCGGCTCTACATGGCGCAGCTACGTCACAAGCTCGAGCCGGACCCGAGTCGGCCCCGCTGGCTGCTGACCGAGCCTGGCATGGGGTACCGCTACGAACCGGACCCGGACGCGATCAGGTCGAGCCGGTAGCGCAGGCGGCAGATCACCGCGTCGGGCACGCCCCGCTGGATGGCCTGTTCCAGCACGAAGCCGCGCTGGTTGTGCAGCAGCCGCCGCCACGGCCGGAACGCCTGCACCTCAGGGATGAGCACGACGAGCTCGTCGCGGCGATTGGTGTCAGAGATCTCGCGCAGGTAGGCCACCATCGGCGGGCCCAGCGAGCGCTGGTCGGTGTGCAGCGTCACCAGCCGTACGCCTGGGTTCCACTGCACCCACTGGTCATGAAGCCGCTGGTCGGCCGCGTGGTCCTCGGTGTCGTCGTAGCAGATCGTCACCGCGATCACCTCGTCCCCGAGGGACAGCGCCGCCGAGATCCCCTCCCGCACGAGTTTCGACATGCCGGCCACCGGAACAACGACGAGCGCGCTGCGCCGCTGTGGCGCCTCCGGAACGTGGCCGATCTGCAGCGCGGCGCCCATCCGCGCGTAGATGGTGTGGATCCGGCTGAAGAGCATCACCAGCGCCGGGACCACGATCACGACCAGCCAGGCACCCTCGGTGAACTTGCTGACGAGCTCGATCACGAGCGCGGCCGTCGTGAACGCCGCGCCCACGCCGTTGATGATGGCCCGGCCAACCCAGCCAGAGCTCCGCTGCAGGCGCCAGTGCTTGACCATGCCGGCCTGGGACAGCGTGAACCCGACGAAAACCCCGATGGCGAACAGCGGGATGAGGGCCTGGGTGTCGCCGCTGGAGACGACCAGCAGCGCGGCAGCGAGCACGGCCAGCACGACGACGCCGTACCGGTGGACCTGGCGGGCCGCTTGCAGGAAGAAAACGTGTGGCAGGAAATTATCGGTGGCGAGCAGCGACGCCAGCACCGGCAGCCCGCCGAACGACGTGTTGGCCGCGAGCGCCAGCAGCACGAAAGTGATCAGCTGGATCGCATAAAAGAGGAAGTTGTGGCCGATCGCGCCGTACGTGAGCTGCGCGAGCGTCGTTGTCGTCGCTGACGGCTCAGCGTTGAACTTCTGCGCCACGATAGCGATGCCGATCAGCATCAGACCGAGGATGATGCCGAGGCCCATCTCGGTGTGCTGGGCGCGCCGGGCCCTCGGCTCCCGGAACTCAGGGACCGCGTTCGCGATCGCCTCCACGCCGGTGAGGGCAGAGCATCCGGACGCGAACGCGCGCAGCAGGAGCAGGATGCCGACCGTTGCCGGGACGGACGAAACTGAGCCCTGCGGGAACGGCAGCGGGTGGGTTCGCAGCAGGCCCGCGATGATGACGACGAAGATCCCGGCGATGAACAAGATCGTGGGCAGGATGAACAGCCGGGCCGACTCGGCGACGCCCCACAGGTTTGCGGCAGTGATGAATGCCAGCACGGCAAGGCAGATCACTACCCGGTCCGGGTACAGGCCGGGGTAGGCGGACGTCATGGCCTCGACCCCAGCCGAGACGCCGACTGCCGCGTTCAGCACATAGTCGACCACCAGGGACGCCGCGGCGATCAGGCTTGGCTGGACGCCGAGGTGGGCCTTCGCCACCGCGTACGCCCCGCCACCGGTGGGGAAGGCCTCAATGACCTGCCGGTAGGAGATGACCAGCACGGTGAGTAGGACCACGATCGCGAGCGTGACCGGGAGCGTGTAGTGGTGCAGCGCGGCCAGGCCGGCGGTGGCCAGCACGATGATGATGGCCTGCGGGCCATAAGCGACAGAGGACAGCGCATCCAGCGACAGCGCTGCGAGGCCTTCGAGAGCTGTGAGCTTGTGGCGCTCTTCCGCCTGTTCAGGCTGCGACGCGCTGTCGGGCACCAGCTAATCCAAGCATGCCGCCCAGCTGCGACGGCCGCTGACCGGACCTGGGGTGCTAACCCAGAGTCACGGCAAGGATCGCGATGATCGCGACGACAACGACGACGGCCAGGATGAGGACACCCAGTCGCGTCCGTCTGCGGGCCGGCGCTTCTGCGTCCCACTGCCCGGTCTGCTCACCGTTCTCGGCGGCAAACGCCTTGAACTGGGCCGTGCTCGCGGAAATGTCCGGGGTGGCGCGGAACTCGCCGGTGGTGATGCGCCGACCGCGAGGCGAGGGCTCGCTATAACGCTCGGTCATGGCGATGACTGTAGCCGAACCACCGGGGGGACAACCCCCAACTTCCCCCCAAAACCCCCAACTGACCAGAGGTCAGGCACCCCAAGGGTGCCAAGCCACACGTCAGGCGCGCGCCGCGGCTGGGCATCGCCTAGCTGGCTGGATCTGGCAGGGTGTCCGGTCGGTGCACAAGCCGGGAGAGCACGATCACGCTCCGTGTCCGGACCACGAACGGCTCGGCGCCGATCCGCTCGACGACCTGCTCGAAGTGACGCACATCGGCGGCCCTGATCTGCAGCAACGCGTCTGCCTCGCCGGTGATCGTGCACGCCTCCACGACCTCCGGGTGCTTAGCGACGGCTGCCGCGATGTCACCCGGCGAAGTGCGGCCACGGCAGAACAGCTCGACGTACGCCTCGGTGGTCCAGCCGAGCGCCGCCGGATCGACTCGCGCGGCGAAGCCGGTGATCGCGCCGGATGAGCGCAGCCGGTCAACCCGGCGCTTCACCGCCGGCGCGGAGAGGCCGACCTGGGCGCCCACTTCGGCGTAGGTGGACCTGCCGTCGTCGATCAGCGCGGCCACGATCCGCCGGTCGAGGTCGTCCAGGGTCATGCCCCGACGTTAGACGATGAGCGCGGACCGCAGCCGGGCAACATCGGCCTCGGTCAGCCCGTACCGGCGAAGGTACCCGTAGACGGAGCCACCTCGTTCCCTGATCATGTCGAGCACGGTCAGGATCAGTTCGGGCGGGCTGCGGAGCAGGTTGCTGGTGAGGTCGTCGCCGAGCCCGGTGCTGACCTGCAGCTGACCGATCGCGGGGGTCCGGAGTGGATCAAGGTAGGCGGCACTGAGCGCGTAATCCGCGGCGATGACCTCGTCAGGCACCCCGAGCACGGCGAGGATCAGCGCGATGACCACGCCCGTCCGGTCCTTGCCGGCGCTGCAGTGCACCAGGGCCGGCGTGGCGTCATCGCCGCATAGTTCGGCGATCGCCGCAGCGATCTGCTCCCCGCACTCGTCGACGAAGTACCGGTAGATGGTGGTCAGGTCCAGCCCGCCGCGCGGTGACTGCGGGACGACGGCCTCCGCAGGCAGCGCACGCAGCTCTGCCAGCAGGGGCACGTGCGTCACGCGTCCGCTCACCGGGCTTGGGGCGATCGCCACCTCGGCGTGGCTCCGGAGGTCGACCACCGTCCGCAGCCCGAGGCCGGCGACGGCCGCCACGCCAGCCGGATCCAGCAGGTGCAGCGCATCCGACCGGAACAGCGACCGCCAGCGCACCGTTCCGCCAGCGGCCGGGTATCCACCGACGTCGCGGAAGTTGAGGACTCCCGTCAGCTCAATCCGCCGCCGCGGATCGCCCAGCAGATCCGCGCCATACTCGCTGTCCACCGACCCGACGGTGTACGTCAAATCTCCGCCTCGTCCACCCGTTGCAGCTCGTTCTCTCTGTGGGTTCAGCGTCCCATAGCAACGTGTCCGACTTGCTACGTCCGCCGGTCTCGCCGGTTAACTGCCGCGCGGCCTGGATCGACCGAGAGCTCGGCAAGCGTTTACCGTATGGTCGCCGAGGTCCGGGTAGACCCCGGGCCATCCCGATAGCGTTGGCCAGGTGACCCGACTCGGCAACCTGTACGGCCCCGATGCCACCTTCCTCGGCGTCCCGCGCGCCGATCTGGCGAACCCCGACTCGTGGTCGGGTACCGACATCATGATCATCGGCGCGCCGTTCGACGGCGGCACCTCGCACCGTCCCGGCGCGCGGTTCGGTCCGCAGGCCATCCGGTTCACTGACTACCTGCCACACGACGGCAGCCGGCCGCACCTCGCGCTCGGCGTCGACCCGCTCGTTGAGCTCAAGGTCGCCGACGCCGGAGACGTGCTGATGCCGTCCGGAGACACCGAGTTGTCGCTGCGCCGCCTCGAGGACGCGGTGTACCAGGCGTGCCGGGGCGGCGCGATCCCCGTCATCTTGGGCGGGGATCACACGATCGCGCTTCCGGATGCCACCGGCGTGGCCAGGCACGTCGGCTGGGGCCGGCTCTCCGTGCTCCATTTCGATGCGCACGCCGACACCGGGAACACTCAGTTCGGCGCCCTGCACGGGCACGGGACACCGATGCGCCGGCTGATCGAATCCGGCGCGGTCCGCGGCGACCGGTTCCTGCAGATCGGATTGCGCGGGTACTGGCCGGAGCCGGAGACGCTCGACTGGATGGCGCTGCAGCGCATGCGCAGCTTCGAGATGACCGAGGTTGTCTCGCGTGGCCTCGACGAGTGCCTGACCGAGGCCTTTGCGATCGCGGCGGACGACTGCGATGGCGCGTTCCTTTCTGTCGACATCGATGTGGTCGATCCCGGGATGGCGCCCGGCACCGGCACGCCGGAACCCGGCGGCCTCACCGGTCGCCAGCTACTCGACGCCGTCCGCCGGATCGCGATGGAGGTGCCGCTCGCCGGGATCGACGTGGTCGAGGTGGCACCGCCGTTCGACCACGCTGAGGTCACCGCGTTCCTGGCCAACCGGGTCGTCCTTGAGGTGCTGTCCGGCATCGCCTGGCGGCGACGTCGGCTCGCCGGCCGGGGTGACAGCACGCGGCCGGACCCCGCGGCGCCGCTACTTCGCGATCGGTAGTGAGAGGCGAGCGACCGGGAAAGCTCCAGCCGGACCGCCCGGCCGACCAGCTCCGAATTCCGCCGAACGGCGGCGGTCTCCCGAGCGGCGGTCTCCCGAGCGGCGGTGCACTTCTCGCCGACCTCGGCCGGTTCCCTGTTGGATAGCCGCGGCTCCCAGTGACAACGCCGGGGCGAGCGTGGCGGGTGTGTAGTCTCGGACTCGGCGCGCGGGGCGCCGCCGGGTCCGCGGACAGGGCCGAGCCCACCCGAAGAAGTTGTCCCGAATGGTCTTGGCCATTCAGCCTCCTTTCGGCCTGACGATGCGGACCGCAGGCGGTGAAAGGGGGTTGGCACATGCCATCCGTATCTTTGCCCGACGACGCCAGCCTGGAGCAGCTCCGCAAGCAGGCCAAGGACGTGCGTGACCTGGCACGCGCGGGCGTTCCCGGAGCCCTGGAACTCGTCGCCGAGCATCACCAGAAAGGCGCACACCCGGTCACGCTGACCGGCGCGCAGCTCGTGGTCGCCCGGCACTACGGCTTCGCCTCCTGGGCGCGCCTCCGACAGTACCTCGGGATGATCGAGCGGTACCGCCGGTCGCCCGACGAGGTCGACCAGACCTCGGGTGCGGCGGGCGATTTCCTCGCGTTCGCGTGCCTGCGCTTCGGCGGCGACGATGAGCCTTCGCGCTGGGAACGAGCGGCCCAGGTGCTGGCCGCCCACCCAGAGCTGGCCCGTTCCAGCATCCACGTCGCCGCCGCCATGGCGGACGAGCGGTCGGTTCGGGCGCAGCTCGCGGCCGACCCGACGCTGGCCAGCTGTGAGGGCGGCCCGTACGGCTGGGAGCCGCTGCTTTACCTCGCGAGCGCGCGACACGACCCGCGGATAAGCCAGGAAGCCACGCTCGGCACGGCGCTGGCACTGCTGGAGCACGGCGCCGACCCGAACGCCGGGTATCTGTGGCACGGCCTGTATCCGCCGTACACCGCGGTGACGTGCGCGCTGGGCAGCCACGACGAGGACGAGCACCCGCACGCGTTCGCGCTGGCCGGGCTACTGCTGTCCGCGGGCGCCGACGCGAACGACGGCCAATTGCTGTATGACCGCCAATTCGGCAGCGACGATCGGCACCTGGTGCTGCTGTTCGAGCACGGTCTGGGCCGCGGAGACGGCGGGCCGTGGGCAGCCCGGTTCGGGGACAAGGCCGACTCGCCGCGGGAGATGCTGCGCGGGCAGCTGTGGTGGGCGATCGTGCACGACATGGACGACCGGGTCCGGCTGCTGGTGCGGCACGGCGTCGACTTCCGCACGCCGTACGCGGCACCGGGCGGGCGACCTACCGCGCTGCGGAACTCCGACGGGCTCACGCCTGTCGAGCTGGCGAAGCTGAGCGGATACCCGGAGCTGGCTGAATGGCTGGTTGCCCACGACGCGGCCCCGCCGGCGCTCGATGAGGTGAACTCGCTGATCGCCGCCGTCCTGGCCGGTGACCGGA
The DNA here is from genome assembly GCA_030041275.1 of Streptosporangiaceae bacterium. GTDB lineage: Bacteria > Actinomycetota > Actinomycetes > Streptosporangiales > Streptosporangiaceae > JAJYUU01. Next base: position 16,652 of record JASHOE010000204.1, on the reverse strand, counting down.
ACACCGCGACGCGGCTGCGGGCGCACGCCCCCGAGGCCCGGGAGCGGCGACCCGGCCTAATTGCCTGGGCAGCAGCCGGCCGCAAGCTCGATGCGATCGCGCTGCTGGCCGAGTTCGGCTTCGACGTGAACGCCCGCGGCCGCCTCGACATCCCACTCGAGCAGCAGTGGTTCACGCCGCTGCACCAGGCGGCTCAGACTGGCGATGTGGAAATGACCAAGCTGCTGCTGAAGCTCGGCGCCGACCCCAACATCAGGAGCGAGTGGGGCGCCACGCCGCTGGAAAGCGCCCGCGAGCACGACCAGCTAGCCGTCGCCGAGCTGCTGGCGCCCCCGGCCGAGTCGGCCTAATCCGGCCCGGTCCGGCCAGATCCGGTCGGCCCAAGCCGGCCGACCGACACCGTCGCCGGCTCTTGTCGCCCTACGCTGGCACGCCGGCCTAGCGCGCGAGGATCGCGATCAGGAACACCGTGGAGTCATAGAGGAAATGAGCCAGGATCGGTCGGCTCAGCTTCCGGTGCTTCTGGAACGACCGAGTCACCAGGTAGCCGAACGGCAGGGTGAAGATCAGGCCGATTCCGTAGTAGACGTGGTAGCTGGTGCGTAGCGCAAGGCTGAGCCAGAGCGCCGCCGTCGGGGACCAGCCGAGCTGGTCGAGCCGGGTGAGCAGGTACGCATTGACCGCCGTCTCCTCGGCGACCGAGGTCAGCAGCGACTGGCTGAGGCCGAAGACTATGTAGTAGACCGGCACGTGCAGCGGTCCGGTGTTGTTTGCGAGCGCGGAGTGCTCTATGGGCGCCAGCACGATGGCCAGCGCGAACTCGCAGCCGAGCGCGGCGGCCGCGAGCCCGACGCCAGCCCCGATGTCGTTCCAGCCAGCTCGGGTGAGACCGAGCGCGGCAGGCGGCTGGCCCGTCCGCGCGAGCAAGACCAGCGTGAGCGGCACGACCGCTACGGTCGGCACGTAGCTGATCAAGCCGAGCACGACATTGACAGCCGGCTCGTGCCGGTCAAATGTGGGCAGCGGGTTGAGGCTGGCGCCAGTGGCGAGATGACTGCCGAGCACCACGATGGCACTGACCACCCACGGCGTCAGCATCGCGATCATGACGACCCAAGTCTCGATGACCAGGTCGCGCCTGCCGGGCTCGCGATGCTGCACTGGCGCTCCCGGCTGATGCTGCTCCGGTACCCAGAACTGCCAGTCGGCAGGAGCAGCCGGCCAGTCAGGCGGTGGGATCCAGCCCGGTGGCGGCTCCCAGCCGGGAGGCGACTCCGGCCATCCCGGCGCAGGACGCCAGCGGAGCCGCTGAGCTCTCATGCCCTCACTATGCCCGCAACCTCGACCGGAATGCGGTGAATGAGATCCGGCGCCGCACATGTTCCGCAGCCCGATCTGGGCACCGAAATTGTCAGTGCGTCTCGATAACATGTTCGACAGACCCACCCGACAGCAGGGTGCGCAGACACCAGACGCGCAGACATCTACAGACGATCGAGAAACAGACATCCCGACGACCCGCGCCGAGGAGGTTGCCATATGTCTTTCCAAGCGCAGCAGGCCACCTCCTTCGTTATCGATTTCGATCTCGCCGGGATGCTGGCTGGCCTGGGCGTCGACTGCAGTTCGCCCGAGGATCACGGTGTCAGACTCGACGACGAGCAAGCGGCCGCCGGGACGACCGTCGTCGACGTGCCAGGACGTGGCGCCGACCTGCTCCCAGCAGGGCCCGCCTTGGCGGCGTGGCTGATGTCAGCCGTCCCGGATCGGTGTGCTGACGCCGACCTGCCCGACGTCGCGTACGGATACCACCGACTGGCCGCATGGGCGCAAGGTCAGGAGCTGGCCGCCGTGGCCGAGATCGCCGCCCGCACCGCCGCACGCCGCGGCCCGGCCATCAATGACACAGGCCAGCTGCTCCCAGAGGCCGCTGCCCAGGTCGCGCTCACCCTGACGATGTCTCACCCGACCGCGATGGACTGGACTGGCCTTGCCATCCGGCTGCGCAATCAACTGGCCGGCACCGCAGCGGCTCTAGTCGGCGGACAGATCGACCTGAGCCGGGCCCGGCTCATGGCCGAGGCCACGGCTCCGTTGTCCGACGAGGCCACGCGCGCAGTCGAGGACCAGGTGCTGCCCGCCGCCCGCCATCAGACCACCTCGCAGTTGCGCGCGTCTCTGCGCCGCGCTGTGCTCGCGGTCGACCCCACGGGCGCCGAGAAGCGGCGCGAGCACGCCGAGCGACACGCGAAGGTCGGTCTCTACTCCGATGCTGACGGCACGGCAACGCTGACGGGCACAGGACTGCACGGCATCAACGCCGCCGCAGCCATGGCCCGTATCACCGCGATGGCCCGCGCCATGAAGACGGCGGGCCACTCCGGTGGCCTCGATTACCTGCGTGCCTACGTCATGCTCGGTTTGCTGCTGGGCACTCTCCCCTTGATCCCGCCAGCCCCCGACGCGCCGCCCGACGATCCGCCAGCCGATAACGCGCCGCCCGATGACCCGCCAGCCCCCGACGCGCCGCCCGACGACCCGGCGCCCAATGACCCTGCACCCGATCACCCGGCAGCCGATGACCCGGCGCCCGATGACTCACAACCAGGCGCTTCGCCCGACGGCTCGCCATGGCGCGAGCCTCCGGTACCGCAGCCGCCGTCCGGAACTCCTCACCCTTCCGCGCCCAATCGCACCGTCCAGCCGGCCAGTTCCGATGGAACTGTTCAACCCTCCACCCCGGACCCAACCGTCCGCACGGCTGAGGTCGACCACCCCGTAGCGCCCGAACTAGTACCGCTGCCAGTCGAGCCGCCAGACCTGGACGACCCAGAGCCGCCGGAGCCGGACATCGGCGCGTTCTGCAGTGACGAGGACTACCTCGTCGACGTGAACAGCGCGCCTGTGACCTGGCCGCTGGTGCCTGCAGAGCTGCCGGTTCCGGGGATCAGGGCGTCCAGCGACAAGGCACCTGGCCGACCGCCGCCAGGCCTGCTCGATGTGCTCCTCCCGTGGTCGGCACTCACGTCCACGTCCGGCGAGCCTGCCGTCCTTGGTCGCATCGGTCCCGTCACGCCGATGCAGACATCGCAACTCGTCGACCTAGCCACTCGACATCCGGGCACTCAATGGCGCGTGATTCTCATCGACGACGAGGGTCACGTCCAGGCTGTGGAGCGGCTCCGGTCATCGCGGTCTGCGTGGCACAGCCAGGCACGCGCGGGCCCCGTGACGACCACGCCCACCTTCGGTCCGATGGCAACTACACCCGTCAGCGGCTCGGCGGCAACCACACCCGTCATCGGCCGCGTCACGGTAACTGTCCCCGAGAATGCGCTCAGCGCCGAACCGGACAGCCCTGTCGAAAGGGAGGGGCTAGCTGGAGCGTTGCTGCGCGCCGCGAACCGAGCCCTCGCCTCGGCCCGTGCAGCTCGAGTCGCCAACGAGGCGGTCGGCGGCTGCGCCCACCTCGGCGGCACGGCCACCTATCGTCCGCCGCCGCGGATACGCGAATTCGTCGCCGCACGCGACCTGACCTGTACCTTCCCACCCTGCGGTCAGCCGGCCTGGCGAGCCGACCTCGACCACACCGTGCCGTGGCATCGGGGCGGGCCCACCTGTGCGTGCAACCTGGGCGGCCGGTGCCGTACCCATCACAAGATCAAGCAGCTTCCCGGTTGGAAACTGGAGCAGACCCAGGCCGGCACCTTCCGCTGGACAACTCCGGCCGGCCGCACGCACACCGTCGAGCCGCACCGGTACCCCAGTTAGCAGGTACCCGAGCGGGCAAGCAGATTCAGGCGAGCCTGCAGACCGTGGGCAAGTCGAACCGGGCCAGCCGGCAGACGCGCGCCGCCAGTAGAGGACGGCCAGTCGGCTGAAGCGGGCCAGCCGAGCCAGGCCAGCGGCGATCGCTGCGGCTCAGGGCCCGCTCGGTTGACGTCCCTGTCGCTCCCGGAATGCATTGCCCTGGACAGGACCACGCGCGATATCTATCAAGATCATCTATAGTTGAGTGATGCTGGATGTGACCAGGCTCAGGGTGCTGGTCGCGGTCGCTCGGCACGGGTCGGTCACCGCCGCGGCCAGAGCACTGAACTATGCCCAGCCATCAGTCAGCCATCACATCGCGCGACTCGAGGCGGAAACCGGTACCCAGTTGCTCGAGCGGGTCGGGCGCGGGATCCGGCTCACCGAAGCGGGCCGGCTGCTCGCGGAGCGGGCGGAGGAGATCATCGGCCAGCTCGACTCGGCCGAGGCGGAGCTCGCCGCGCACGTCGGGCAGCGGCAGGGACGAGTTCGGCTCGCGGCGTTCCCATCGGCGCTCGGCACGCTGGTCCCGGCGGCGGCCGCGCTGCTGGCCGCCGACGCGCCCGGCATGGAGTTCATGCTCACCGAAGCTGAGCCGCCGGAAGCGCTGCGGATGCTGCGGGCAGGCTACGTGGACGTCGCCGTCGTGTTCCAGCACTATCAGCGTGATCTCGACGCCGCGCCGCCGCAGCCTACCGACGAGGGCGCCCGTGGCGTGCTCCTGCTGGACGAGCCGGTGCACCTCGTCACGCCGGCCGGCCTCGGCGAGCCAAGCGGGGGCGAGCCCATACCAGTCGCCGACCTCACGGCGTTCGCGAGCAGCCGGTGGATCGCGGGCTGCGAGCGCTGTCGGGCCTACCTGGTGCGGCAGTGCGAGTCGGCCGGGTTCACCCCTCGAATCTCCTTCACCACCGACGACTACCTCGCGGTTCAGGCTCTGGTGGCGGCTGGTCTCGGCGTTACGACGCTGCCCGGCCTGTGCCTGCAGGCCGCCCGCCATCCGGGCGTCGTGACCGCGCCGCTGGCAGACGCCCGCCGACACGTCTTCGCCGTCACCTACGGCCGGTCTCCGGGCTCGAAGGCGACCACGCGCCTGATCGAGACGCTCAAGCAGGTAGCGCGGCAGCTGGACAGTACCGCGGAGTTAGCCGTCCAGGCGGCCTAGACCGACGACCGAGGCACGCCGCCGGACGCACGCCGTCCGACACCCGATGCCTACCGCGCGCCAGAGACGCTGCGGAAAAGACCGGGCCGACAGCTCGGCGCCGGGCTACGTCCTGTAACGAAACTTGAGGACCTTAGCTGGCGCGCGGCAGCGCCGGCGTAGCCGGTTGTGGGTCACCGGAATATATGTTGCCGGGTTTAGGCGGCCTGTGCTGGCGGTGAGCTGCCTCCGTCGGGCGGGGTGAGGGTGACCTGGTAGCCGAGCCGGGCGAGGGCCTGCTGGTGGTGGCGGACGAGGTGGTCGTGGTTGCGGGCGTCGCGGCGGTCGTAGTAGTCGGCTCCGGCTTCGGCATAGTCCTGGTCGTGCTTCATGACCGCCCAGGCGATGCTGATGAGGGTGTGGCCGACGGCGACGGCGGCTTTCTTTTCGTTGCCGCGGCCGAAGCGGCGGGCCAGCTGGCGGAACCGGGCGCCGGGGCGGGTAGCTGTGCGCCCGACGGTCCAGGCGGATTCCACCATGGCCGCGCGCAGGTGCCGGTTGCCGTTGCGGGCGGCGGCTTTCTTGCGCTTGCCGGCCGACTCGTTGTCACCGGGCGCCAGACCTGCCCAGGCCGCCAGCCGGGCCGGGCTGGCGAACCGTGCCATATCCGCGCCGGTCTCGGCGACGATGACCTGCGCGGTGCGCTGGCCGATGCCGGGGATGGTGACCAGGCGGGCGATCACCTGCTCGAACGGCTCCGCGGCCCGGGCGACCAGGGTGTCCAGGACCGTGATCTGCGCGCCGAGGTGGTCGTAGGCGTCCAGGTGCAGCCGGCACATCTGCGCGTGGGCGGCGGTGAACCGGCCGTCGCAGGCCATCTGCAGTTCGGGAATCTTCTTTCGCATGACGCCGCGGGCGAGAGCGGCCAGAGCTACCGGGTCACGCTCGCCGGCGATCAGGGCCTCGACCATGTCCCGCGCCGATGCGGTGGTCAGCTTGGACGCCACTGAGTCGATCTTGATCCCGCCGTCCTCGAGCACCTTGGCCAGCCGCTGCAGCTCAGTGGTCCGATGCTCGATGAGCTTCTTGCGGTACCGGGTCCGCTGCCGCAGCGCCGCGACTTCGGCGGCCGGGATGAAGCTGGGCCGCAGAAGGCCATGCTCATGCAGGTCGGCGATCCACTGGCAGTCCCGCAGATCGGTCTTGCGGCCCGGCACGTTGCGCATGTGGGCGGCGTTGCACACGCACACCTCGATACCAGCCTGCGCCAGCGCGTGATACACCGGCCACCAGTACACCCCGGTCGACTCCATCGCCGCGTCGCAGACGCCTAACTCCGTCAGCCACGACGCCATGTGCTGCAGCTGCCGCCAGAACGTGGCGAACCTGCGTACCGTCACCGTCTGCGCGCCCGGCTGTTCGCCGGGCAGCCGCACGGCAACCCAGATGATCTTCTTGTGCACGTCGATCCCGGCGACGCGCGGATGAACGATATCCATCGCCACCACCTGCCCTGCGTCCGATACTGAGTACGGGCGCGCCGCCCGCGGAGCCCGCAGCAAGATCGAGATCCTGTAACACGCGCTCGTAGCAGCAATCCGGGGTACCCACCGGGCAGGCTCCACCGTCAGTCTTAGAAACAGGCACGCAGCGCCAAGCACAGACGACGTCAGCGGGCGGCGCACCATCAAGTTTCAGCCATCCGCGGGCGCCACGTCAGTGGCATGAAGTCTTAGATCTTCGTGGCTTGCCCTGCCCAGTACGGGTCGCGGAGCCGACGCTTGAGCAGCTTGCCGCTCGGGTCGCGGGGCAACTCGGTAACAAAGTCGATGGACTTCGGCCACTTCATCTTCGCGAGCCGACCCTCGAGACCGGCCAGGATCTCCGCCGCGAGCTCGTCACCTGGCTCGACCCCGGCGGCGGGCTGGACGACGGCCTTAACCTGCTCGCCCCATTCCTCGTCCGGAATGCCGAACACGGCGACGTCAGCAACCTTCGGATTCATGATGATCTCGGCCTCGATCTCGGCCGGGTAGATGTTCGCCCCGCCCGAGATGATCATGTCCGACTTCCGGTCGCACAGGAACAGGAAGCCCTCATCGTCGAGGTAGCCGATGTCGCCGACGGTGAAGAAGCCAGGCAGCCGACCCGCGGCGGTCTTGGCCTTGTCGCCGTAGTACTCGAAGTCCGCCAGCCCCAGCTTCATGTAGATAGTGCCGGGAACGCCGGTGGGCTGGGCCGCGCCATTCTCGTCAGCTATCAGTATCTCGCTGGTCGGCCACGGAATCCCGACCGTGCCGGGATGAGCAAGCCAGTCCTGCGGGGAGGCGACCGTGCCGCCGCCCTCAGTGGCCGCGTAGTACTCCCATACGCACGGACCCCACCAGTCGAGCATCGCCTGCTTGATCCCGATCGGACACGGCGCTGCGGCGTGAATCAGCCAGCGCATCGAGGACAAGTCGTAGCGTGCCCGTACTTCGTCTGGCAGCGACAGCATCCGCTTGAAGTGCGTAGGCACCATGTGCGAGCCAGTAACCCGGTAGCGCTCGGTGAGAGCGAGCGCGCTCTCGGCGTCGAAGCCGTCCATGCACACCAGCGTGTGGCCAAGCTGCAGCGCCGCGACGCCGAACGTCGTCACGGCGGTGTGATAGTTCGGCGAGCTGACCAGGTGCGCGTTCGGCTGCCCCCCGGTAACTCCGAAGATGCCGAGCAGACCGCCGGCGAGCAGCGCGCCCGCGTCGTCCGGGTCGAGGCCGGTCAGCCCGCGGCGCACACCCTTGGGGCGGCCCGTCGTGCCGGAGGTGTAGTGCATCGTCGTGCCGGCGGTCCGGTCGGCTGGCAGCGTGTCCGGTTGCCCCGCGCGCAGGTCGGCCACGTCGCTGAAGCCGGGTACAGCGCCAAAGCTGAACCTGGCATCGGCCGGGATCCCGGCAGCGTCGGCAGTGTCGACGCCGAGCTGGGCGAACCGCTCGTGCACGAAGAACGCCTTGGCCCCGGAGTCGGCCGCGATGTAGGCAGCCTCCGGGGCCGTGAAGTGCCAGTTGATCGGCGTCAGATACCAGCCCGCCTGCAACGCGGCCAGCAGGACCTCCACCGCGGCGGCGCCGTTCGGAAGCAACGTGGCGATGCCATCACCGGGCTGCAAACCGCGGGCCCGGAGTGCGTGTGTGAGCTGGTTGGCGCGGCCGAGGAGAGCTCCCGCTGGGTGCTCGGTTCCGTCGGGGTCGATCACGGCGATCCACGCCGGATCTTCCGCCGCTCGGCCCCAGAATCCCTTTGCTCCCACCGCCACCTCCTGGCTGCACCGCCGCCGTAGTCTGACCCTGACTAGAACCGGGTTCTAGTCTAGGGTCGGCCTGCCCGGCCGCGACAGGTGCTGATCGCGCACCAAGACCGCGGCAGGGAAGAATGAATCGCTACGCTCGCGCCTGACCACCCGCGAAGCCGCCGCCTTGATAGCCCGGCGCACCGCCGCGGTAGCCGGCCGGGGTCAGCTCCTCGTAGTCGGGCTCTCGGCCAGTTCGCGCCATCAGCACGCCGATGATCAGCAGAACGATACCCGCGAGGCCCAGCGTCGCCGGGAGTATGAGGGTGACGAGGCTGACCTTGGCGTTGTCGGCCTTCGCCGTGTGCACGGCTGACGAAACCGAGGCGGGGGTCGATACGAACGTCCCGTTCAGCAGGTTGAGGACCTGCTTGCCCGAGCTGTTGACGAGATACAGATGCCGACCGATAGTGACCGACACCGGCGTCCCCGTGGCCGGGTCCACGTAGTCCGTGGTGGTCCCGGTGTAAAACTCACCCAGCGTGACGGTGGCCTCATCCAGCTGCCCGACCAGCGAGCCGGGCAGCTGCTCGGTGCCGATCTGGGTGGGCGCGACCGCCTCGACGTACTTGTAGGTCGTGATCCCGTCCACCTTCGCGGTACCCACGTAAGCGGCCGGATGCGTCTTGAGCAGCGTCGTGTCGAAGACCTGGTACGTCGTCTTCTGCGCGTTGAGCGGCCAGACGTAGCCAAGACCGGAGACCCGCAGCTTCCGGCCGTTGATGTTGGCGCTGACCAGCTCTCCTGACCGCCGATCGAACGTGAGCCGCTGCAGCGAATAGGCGTACGTCAGGCCGTTCGTCTGGTCGTAGATATAGGAGAAGTTGTTCCAGACCGCGGTGCTCGACGACCCGGACGCCACGTCACCCTCGGTAGTGCTGGTGTCCGTCATCGTGACGCCGGTCAGCTCCTGAAGCTCGCCAGAATTGAAGTAGCTGACGTTCCTGGCCGACATGGTGCTGATCGTGTGCTCGTCCAGCGGGAACTTGATCGCCTGGTCGGCGATGTAAAAGCGGGTGAGCAGGGCGAGCACGATCAGGAACGCACCGAGGCCAGCCGCGACGAGCCCCGTCACCCTGCGCATCGACCCTCCGTCGGCAACATGGTCAACTGGAAGTGCATGTTAGCGATAATCAGGACACATAGCCATAACCAGGATCCCTTCTTAAGGGACGTAACGGGGTAATGCGGGGCTGATGTCGCTGCTCAGGTCGCGGGCCCGCCCGCTGGCCAGCAGCGCCGCGACCAGCCGCCCGGCAACGACCAGGCAGAGCACCTCGGGGACCATGCCCGACAGCGCCGCCATGACCGGGCCTCCCACGCCGTGCGCCCACATCTCGTTGCCGACCGCGTCGCAGCAGGCCGCGACGACCAGGAGCAGCGCGACCAAGGACGGATCGGCCACCACCTCGGCGAACCGAGACTTCTCCCGGTACGCGATCGCCGCCAGGAAACCGAAGGTCAGCAGCGCCAGCAAACCGGCGCCCGGGAAGCCCCCGATCCACAACCCAAGCAGCACGGCCAGGCAGAGCCCGCCAGCCCGCACCCAGGCCGGCCGACGTGACAAGGTCGGCTCGCTGGGGGGCGGCGGCTGGATCGGATCCGGACGTCGGCGCAACGGAACCAGCGCGACGACGATGACCAGCAAGAGCGCTGCCAGGCCGGCAAAGAGCGCGACTCGGTACTGACTATCCGGGCCATAGGTCAGCGTCACGAGGCCCCGCGACCCCGCCGGCAGCAGCCAGCCCTGCTTCCAGCCGTCGAGCTGAACGGGCTGCAGCACGCGGCCGGCCAGCGTGGCCTGCCAGCCGGCGTTATAGTTCTCGTTCACGACGAGATAGGACTGCTGGGCGGCCGCCACGCGCAGCACCCGCTTCGACTGCGTCCAGCTCACCGTCTGCACGGGCGCCCACGGCGCGGCCTTGCTGGCCGAGAGCAGGGCGGGCTGCCTGTCTACGGTCACCCCCTGCACGCTGAAAGCGTCTGCGCTCGGCTCGGTGACGGTCGTGCCACCCGCGGCGAGCGCCACCGGCGAGCACGCGGTAAAGGCCATCGGCCGGCCGGTCAGCAAGTCCTCGACCGTCCCCGAAATCCTGGTCGGAACCGCGTTGCCGTTGACGCTGATCGCCGGCCCGTGGCCGCAGCCGAGGCTCACCGGGGCTGCGCGGTCTGCGGTGAGCTGCCGCACACCCGGAATCTCCACGTCGGTCACCTGCACCGGCAACGACGACAATCCGAACGTGAGCGTCAGACTGTCCGTCGTCATCGGCGCGAACTGCACCCGATCCGCGCTGCCGGTCCCCGGCCCGCCGAGGATGACGGTCCTGGTCTGGCCGCCGGACCCGCTGATCGTGACCTGAGCCAGTCCCGACGCGCCGGCTGGCCGCACGACGACGACGCTCCCGATGGTCACGTTGCCGTGCCACCTGATGGTCAGCCTGGGGTGCTGATCAGACGCGCCAGAGATCCATGCGGTCTGCGCGTCGCCGTCAAAGGCCGAACTCGGCTGATCCTCCGGGTCCGCGGTCAGGGTCGACGAGGCCGTGACGACGGGCTGCGAGGAACCGCCGAACGCGTACCGCTCGATCGACCCAGGGTCGGTCAGGATCGCGGAGCCTGACAGGGCGGCCGTGCTGGCCCTGGCCAGCGTGAACGACTCGTCAAATCCGTATTGCTCCTCGGTCGCGGTCTGCAGGCTCGGCGAGCAGACCCACTGCGATGGCGTCAGCATGCAACCGGTCGGCTGGGGCTCGGCCTTGGCCAGCACGATCGCCGCCGGATCTGCGCCGCCCGGCAACGGGACGTCTGGCGCCTCGATCGTTCGACTCGCCCGCACACCGGGTACGGAGATCTCCTTGATGCCCGCCTGGCTCCCGGACCGCAACGTGCCGTGCACGCCGAGCACCTTGATCCGCAGCCACGTCGTGGAGCCGCGCGGCAGTGCCAGCACCTGATACCCACCGGTGGCGCGCACCCGCCGGGTCACGGTACCCGCCTGCGTCCTGATCTGTACCTTGCTCACGGGCGGCCCGATTTCGGAGCTATCGGCGAACGCCACTCGAATCTGGCCGGGATCGATCCTGGTGTCGAACTTGATCCTGATCCACTGTCCGATCGGGCCAAGTTTGCTGCCGGACTCCCACATGGTCGTGAGGTTCCCGTCAACGGCGGCGAACGGTAGCCGCCCCGTTCCGCTCTGATTCGTGAGCGCGTCGATGTCGGCATCGGACGAGGAGGCCCACACGCCGGCGATCCCGGCGAACTTAGCGACCGCTTCATAGGGTTGCCACGCCAGCTCGGTGAAGTCGGCTGCGGCCTCGAACGTCGTCAACGGCTGGCCGGCGTGCAGTGTCGCCGAGTAGTCGTCCCGGATCTCGCCGAAGTTGCGGACCCGGAGGCGCAGGGAGTCGGTCACCACGGGGGTAGCGGTTTTGATCTGCGGTGCGTCGCCATTGAGGACAACGGGCCGACCGGCCAGCAGGCCCTGGTTGGCGAGCGGGAGGAGTGCCTCGGGTGCACCGAAGACTCGTAGCGTGCCGGCGGTCGGCTGGACGACCGCGACCGGCTGCGCGCCCTCCACCTGGTAGATCTCGACTGGCGGGTAGGGCGGATCGAGGCCAGTCACGGCGTTAGCTGACTGTCGGCGCTCGGCGGGCGCGCGGCCGAACTGGGCCACCTTGACGATGCCGGGCGACTCACTGATCGCATCGTGGATCCGCGACGGCCAGGCCTTCCGCAGGTCAGCTCGCAGCAGGTCGTTGCGCACCAGCAGGTACTTGACGCCCATCCGGCCGAGCAGTTGGGTCAGCCCGGCGGAGCCTTGGCCGCTGGACATCTGCTCATCGATGGACTCCAGCAGTCTGGTGTTGCCGACCGAGCCGATCACGCCGAGCTGACTGGCAGCCCAGTCGCCCACAAACAGCGGCTGCAGGATGTCATCAAGCGGACTGCCCCACGTGTACTGGCCGAATCGGGCACCTGGCTCCTCGAGCACAGCCGAGTTCCCGGCGTGCTGGTTCAGCCAGTTGGCCGCGCTGGTCCAATACGCCGGGACGGTGCTGAACGAACCTGGCACCGACAGCCCGCCGACGTAAGCGGGCAGCGCCACCAAGCCCACTGCGCCAATGGCGACGCCGGCGAGCACCACGCGCGGTTGGCTCGGCCAGGCACGCCGAGGCAACCAGGCCGGCCTGGCCAGCCTGGCGTGTGCGAGCAGGTTCGCCAGGCCGAGCGCAATGGGCAGCCGGATCAGCGCGTCGAACTTGTCGAAGTTCCGCAGCGGCGCGAGCGGACCGTTGATGAGACTGTCGATGCCCTTGGCCAGCGGATTACCGAGCGCGCTGACAGAGCCGGTCGCGACGATGAAGACTCCGATGAGCATCAGCCATAGCAAGAACCGCCGGTTGGGCATGCGGCGGCTGACCAGGCCGGTCAGCCCGAGCCCAGCGACCAGGCCGGTGAGGATCGTCGGCAGCCACCCAGTCGAGATGCTGTAGCCAGCGGGCAGCCACGGCTGGCCGTCGGAGGTCAGGTGCGCAAGCCAGTCCTCGGTCCCGCGCAGGGTGTTGAACAGGCCCGTCACGGACGTGGTCGTGGTGGCGCTCTCCGTGTAGGGCAGGAACGACACACCGAACTTGCCGAACAGGACGAGCGGGTAGAGCCACCAGGCCGTGGCCAGCAGCACCGCCGCGGCCCACCAGGCCATGATCCGCCACCGCGGCGCCGGCCGCGGCGCGGCGAGCAGGTAGACCACTGCCGGAACGAGCACGGCTACCGTCGCCACCGCGTTGATCCCGCTGCACAGGGCAACCGCCACGGCCGACTGGGCGGCGAGCCTGGCCCGCACGCGGCCGGGCGCGGCGGCTCCCGCGTGCACGGCGGTCACGAGCGGAATGAGGATCCACGGCAGCATCGCGCTGGGCAGGATCTGCGCGGAGTCATAACCAAGCAGGCTCAGCGCAATCGGAGCCAGCGCATAGCTCAGACCCGCGACCAGCCGCGATGGCTGGGACCCGATCCCGAGGACGCGGCAAAGCCGGACCACCCCGCCGAAAGCCGCTAGCAGGATCGCGGTGATCCAGAGCCGCTGGACGATCCAGCCGGGGACGGCCGCGAGCTTCCCGAGCAGGAAGAACGGCCCGATGGGGAAGAAGTATCCGACCGCCTGGTTCTGGAGCTGTCCGAACTGCGAAGGGTCCCACAGCTGCAGGGCGCGGCCAAGGAAGCCGGCCGGGTTGATGGCGAGATCGATCTTCGTATCGGCAAGGATCTGCCCCGGATGCGATCCGAACGCGAGCGCCGCGAGGGCCAGACAGCACACGATCAGCCAGAGCCGAGCGCTTCCCCTGGCCCGCCACACGGTCGGCAGGAACGGGACCCGGGCCAGGAAGCGCGGCACGCCAACAGGGTCACCCGGCGCCGCCGGATGCCGCGGTGCGTCAATCATCGGCGGCAATTCGCGCGCTGCGAGCCGGGGTGCCGTTCCTGCCGACCGCGTGAGCGACCAGATCCGACATAAGGCCGACGCTGCGATCCCAGTCGAATTGACTAGCCCAGGACCGGCACGCGGCCGCGATCTCGGCTCGCCGCAGGGGGTCGGACAACTCCTTGACGGCGGCCTGGACGACATCCTCGATGCGCTGGTCCGCGCGCACCAGCCAGCCGGTTACGCCGTCACGGACGGCGTCCCTGAGCCCATCGACGTCGTAAGCGACGGTCGGCACGCCGAGCGCGGCGGCTTCCAGCACGCACAGCCCCCAGCCCTCGCCTTGTGAGGTGTTGAGGTGCAGCAGCGACCCGGCCACCGTGGCCCGCTTTTCCGCCTCGGCCAGGTATCCCCGCAGCCGGACGCGGCCCCCCAGGCCGCGCGCGGTGATCTCTGCTGCCAGCGGGACCGACGTGGGGCCGCGCCCGATGACGTCGATGACCCCGCCGTCGCTCAGCAGCTGCGCGATGTCGAGGACGCGCTCCACGCGCTTGTGCGCCACCAGCCGGCCGACCCAGGTCAAGACCTCGACCCCCGGTGCGGGGGCGTCGATCGGCGCGGGGCTGTCAAAGCAGTCAGCGGCGAGACCGTTCGGTACCACGTGAATGGGCCCGGTCCAGCGCAACCGCTCGCGCATCGCCGCCACAGTCGACTCCGACACCGCGACGCACGCGTGCCGCCGATAGGTCCACCGCGCCACCCGCCCTTCGAGGAGCCGGCCGACCGCGGCCACGACTGGCGGAAAGTGGACGCCGAACTGCGCGTCGTGCACGTGGTGGACGACACACAGGACGGGAACACGCCGGGGCAGCACCCACGGGGTGAAGAACGGTATGCCGTTCTGGCAGTCGATGACTGCGTCGAAGTCCCGGCGATGCCTGGCCAGCCAGCCGAGCACCCGCGGGTACACCGTCCACTGCGACCCGGCCCGGACGATCTGCACCCCGTTCCGGTACTCGGCGGCGGACTGGCCGGGCGCCCGCGCGGTCAGATAGCACACCCGCGCACCCCTGGCGAGCATGCCGAGGGCCATCTGCCAGGCGTACTGCTCGGCTCCCCCCGCGCTCGGGTGCCACGGATCCCGCCAGTTGACGACCGCTACGCGCAGGCCAACGTGCTGCGGCATGGCGCAATCCTAGGGGCGGCCCGATCTGAGTGTTCCTGGCACCGGCCATCGCGACCGGATGCCCGCCGTCCTCGGCGGCAGCTGACTTGTGTCACGACTGCTCCGCGGGCGGCAGCGAGTTGAGTACCACCGGCTGCGCGGCGGCGTCGAGGCCAGGCTCGGCCGAAGCAGGAACCGTGGCAGCGGGCTGGGGTCGCAGCGCCCACCAGGCGACGGCGAGTTCGGCGAAGGACGAAGCCGAGTGCCGCCAGATCGAGAACGTCGAACCGGTCACGTCGCGCCACCGCACCGGGATCTCGATCGGCCTCGCGCCCAGCTGGACACAGCGCGCGAGCAGCTCGACGTCGAAGGCGAACCCGGTGACCCGCAGGGACGCGGCGGCCGCGCGCGCCGTCGGGCCGTCGAAGAACTTGAAGCCACACTGGGTGTCGCCGACGCCGGGCACGACCAGCCCCGTGACGGCACGGAAGACCGCCGCGCCCGCCTTCCTGATGGCGGTGTGCCTATCGTCGACCACGGACTCCGGGTGCGACCGCGAGCCAACGACCACCAGGTTCCCGGTCCGCAGTAGCCGGACGGCCACCACGATCGCCGCCGGATCCGCCGCCATGTCCGCGTCACAGAATCCGACGTAGGGCGCGGTGGTGGCGAGCAACCCGGCGCGGACCGCAGCACCCTTACCTGGCCGGTCGCAGCGCAGCAGCCGAACCGGCGCGCCGCCGATCGCACGGTAACGACGGACAACCGTAGCGGTGCCGTCCGTGCTGGCGCTGTCGACGACGACAACCTGAACGCCCGTGGGCAACGACGCAAGAGCAGCGCCTAGCTCAGCTAGCCCAGCAGGGAGCCGCTGCTCCTCGTTCCGCGCCGGGACGACAATCTCCAGCCACGGCCTTAGCGGCGTACTGGATGCACCCCCGCTCACCCGATCGGGCGCTGAGCCATCCCAACCTGGCTCAGCGCTGACCGTAGTTATACAGCTGTGCGTTAACAGGCTTGCCGTTGGCTATCCCTGAAACGACGGCACCGGCCCCGAGACCGGCGCCCACGGCGAGCACGGCTCCGATCAGGATGGCTATCAGCAACCCACGCATCGCCTTCCCTTTCGTCTGGTCGCGTTCGCTTTCGCCAGGTTCGCGACGAGCATAGTGGCTGGTGCAGGTTTCGACTAGGAGTCACAGCAGCTAGCCGCGGCAGCCACCGGCTCTGATCACGGCACCCGGTACACCACCAGTCCAGGGGCCGAGTAGGCGATGGCGCAGCCGGGCAGCACCCGCGCAGCCCACCGAGAATCGACGCGCTGCCCGGACGACGCTGGTCCAGGCTCGGTCGTCGCACCGGGGCCGGCATCGACGATCACGTACCGCACGCGAGCGGCGGCGAGCCGGGCCGTCAGCGGCCGACCCGAGGAGATCAGCCGGCCGAGTGCCACCGCGGCCGGATCTTCGGGCGGCAGCCGGACCGAGCCCACCTGGACGCCGTCGTTCCAGATGACGGTCCGGGTCAGCAGCCGCGGCCACGGGTCGAGCATCGCTTCGCCGTGGTTCCAGGCCGGCCTGCGGTACGACGCCCACGGCAGCAGCAACGCGCTACCCGGCCGCGGATCGGCGGTCATGATGCGCCGGGCCGCGAGGAAACTCGCCGGGTACTGGACCGGCCGCAGCCGGTCGGCCGCCCCGTAGGCGAGCCCCGGCAGGAACAGTACTGGCGCGATGAGGAGCGCGGCGGCGAGCGCCGCCCGCCCCTCGCGCACGATCGCGGG
>JASHOE010000203.1 GCA_030041275.1 Streptosporangiaceae bacterium | reverse complement strand
CGCCTGGTGGCCGGCCCAGGCCGTTCTGCCCAGTGCCGGTACGCCCCGGCCGCAGCGCGGGCAGCCGCAGCCGGCCGGAGCGCCGTTCGGCCTGACCGGGCTTGAGCTGAACGGAACTGCGTGCCGTCACGTCAGGAACCCGAGCCACCCGCCAGCGCGGCGTTCACCTGCTGGGCTGCGCTGTTGAGCGCTGCCTGCGGCTGGCTCTTGCCCAGCAGCACCGACACGATCATGGTGCCGAGGATGGTGGAGACCTTCGGGTAGGTCGCCACCTGCGGCCGGGCCTGCTCCACGTTGCCGAGGTTCGTGACGAACGTGTCCACTCCGGGCAGCGACTTGTCCATCTTCTGCAGGAAGCCGGGCGAGTTCTCGACGGACTGCCGGATGGGCAGGTCCCCGGTCGCCAGCGAGAAGTAGGTGGCCTGCGGCGTGGCCGTCATCCAGAGGAGGAACTTCTCCGCGGCCGAGACACGCTTCGAGCCGTTGTTGAAGATCACCCAGTTGTCCGGCCCGGAGATCGTCTGGTGGCTGTTGACGCCGGGGTACGACGGCATGATCTGCACGCCGTACTTCACGTTCGGGAAACCGGACAGGTCCCACGGACCGGTCACCAGCATGCCGATCTTGCCGGAGTTGAACAGGTTGGCGTACTCGGAGTCGGACGGGTCCAGGTACATGGACTTGTCGGTGACCGCCATCGTCCGCAGCGTGTTGAGCGACTCGAGGCCCGCTGAGGTGTCGAAAGCGGCCTTGGTGTTGCTGGAGTTGAGGATCGCGCCGCCGGCTTCCCAGAGCAGCGCCTCCCAGTGCCAGACCGTGTCCTCGGTGCCCGGTGTCACGTACGCGGTGCCGAACTGCTTCTTCGCCGGGTCGGTGAGCTTGGCGGCGTCGGCCACGAAGTCGGTCCACGTCCAGCTGGAGCTCGGCGGCTGCAGGCCCGCCTGCGCGAACAGTGTCTTGTTGTAGACGACGGCCAGGTTGTCGACCAGCGCGGGAATGCCGATGACCTTGCCCTTCACCGTGGCGACGTCGCGCTCGCCCACCCAGAAGTCGTTCCAGTTGACGCCGGGCTGCTGCACCACCTTGGTCAGGTTGACGACCTGCGGTATCTGCGCGACATTCGGTGCCCAGGAACCGTAGACATACGCGATGTCCGGCTGGCTGCCGCCCTTGACCGCCGTCAGCAGCTTCGGCAGCGAGTCGTCGTTGTTGACGTACAGGCTCGTGACCTTCTCGGTGGGATGGGCCTTGTTCCACTCGCTGAGCAGGTGCGCGAACGCGTGCGCCTCCGCGCCGGTGTAGCCCTCCCAGATCTGCAGGTTGCCGCTCGCGGAGCCGCTGCCGCCCGTCCCGCACGCGGCGAGCCCGACGGCGAGCAGGGCCGATGCCACGGTTGCGCTGAGCCACGAAGACTTCATGACCGACCCTCTCCGCATGCGTACATGCGAGCAATCATGCAAGTTTCAAGCGAGATTGCTACATAATCGCGCGGACTTAGGCGGCGCTGTCAACCCCTTCGTCATAGATTTCGCGTATCGATCCGGGTGAATGCCGCAGATTGCCTTTGCTCGGACTTGCTCGTTTCTGCGCGCTGATGCAACACTGTCTCGCTGTGATCAAGGTGGCGTTCATCGGAGCAGGCAGCGTCGAGTTCACCCGCAACGTCGTGACGGACTTGTGCGGCTATCCGGAACTCGCGGGCGACCTGCATCTCGCGCTGTATGACATCAGCCCGGAGCGGCTGGCGTTCGCCGAGGCGCTGACCCGCAGGATCGTGGCACAGTCCGGTGCTGCCGCTGTGGTCACGGCCAGTACCGAGCGGGCACCCGTGGTCGATGGCGCTGACTACGTGATCAACGAGGTCCAGGTGGGCGGCTACGACGCGACGCTCGCCGACTTCGAGATCCCGGCCAGGTACGGCGTGCGGCAGACGATCGGGGACACGCTCGGCATCGGCGGGATCAGCCGGGGCCTGCGGACGATCCCGGTGGTGACCGCCCTCGCTGCCGACATGCTGCGCTACTGCCCGGACGCGTACCTGCTCAACTACTCCAACCCGATGGCCATGCTGCCGTGGGCCGTCTACGCCGGGACTGGGTTCACGAACGTGTTCGGGCTGTGCCACTCGGTCCGGGACACGCACGCGTTTCTCGCCGGGCTGGTCGGCGCGGACCCGGCTGACGTCGAGTTCGTCACGGCGGGGTTCAACCACCAGGCGTTCGTGCTGCGGTTCGAGCAGGACGGGCAGTCGCTGTACCCGCGGCTGGCTCGGGTTATCGACGGGTCGCCGGAACTGCAGCGCCGGGTGCGGGTCGAGATCTACCGGCGGTTCGGCTACTTTCCCACCGAGTCCAGCGAGCACTCCGCCGAGTACGTGCCCTGGTTCATGCGCCACGACGACCAGGTGGAGCAGTACCGGATCTTCGTCGGGGACTATCTGTCGCGGTCGGAGGAGAACCTGGCCGAGCTGGCGTCCCTGCAGGCGCAGCTCGACGCTGGCACCGACCTGGACCTCGAGCCCACCAGTGAGCTCGCGTCCGAGTTCATCCACTCCGTGGAAACTGGCACCGAGCGGGAGATCTACGTGAACGTCCGCAACGGCGGCAAGATCTCCAGCCTGCCTGACGACTGCTGCGTCGAGGTTCCTTGCGACGTTCGCAAGGGAGCCGCGACGCCCAAGCCGGTCGGGGCGCTGCCGCCCCAGCTCGCCGCGCTGAACCGGACGTTCCTCAATGTCGTGGAGCTGACGGTGCAGGCGGCACTGGAGGGCGGCCGGGATCACGTTTACCAGGCGGCGCTGCTGGACCCGAACACCGCCGCGACGCTCACGGTCGGCCAGACCGTCGCCATGGTCGACGAGCTGCTCGCTGCGCACGCGTCGTTGCTGCCCGACGGCCTGAAGTAGGCGGCGTCGGCGAACGGAGGCTTTCGTCCCCGTTGCCGCGTGCAAGCGGCTGCGCTGGGACCGCGTGCCAGACGCGTCCGTAGCATTCAGGCGTGCAGATTATCGAGGGCGCGGGGCAGTGGACCATCCCCGAGACGGGCGCGGACAACGACTGGGCCGAGCACATCGCCGTCCCCGCGTTGTCGGTCGGGACGTATTGCATACCTGCTGGCGGGACAGACGATCAAAGCCCGCATACCGAGGACGAGATCTACGTCGTTACCTCCGGCCGGGCCAGGATCAACACGCCCGCTGGCAGCGCTGAGATCGGACCTGGTTCGGTCATCTTCGTGCCCGCTGGCGAGGAGCATCGCTTCACCGATATCGCCGAGGACCTGGCCCTCCTCGTGGTGTTCGGGTCGGCGTACGGCACGCGGTCGGCGTAGCCAAAACCGTCGGTTAGACCGCGGCGGCACTGGCGAGGCACGGCTGGGTGTGATCGCGGCCCCGTTCCCATCTTGAGAGTCGCGGGCTGATCGAGATGGGGTGGCGCGCGGACAGTTTTGTCGTCGTGTTTCCACGCAGTCTTCGCCGTGTTCGCTGAGCACGGTCAGTGTGGTCGAAGGCTCGACCGTGCTGCGGCTAGATCCAGAGCTTGTACAGCCCCTGTGATGGTGGCGTGTTAGCACGCAGCACAGCCCTGGCGTGATGTTGCCCGCTGGTGGCCAGTTTTACTGAAGTATGCTTCAGTAAACTATAGTCCAGCTTCGTATGGAGGATACTCATGGCTGTACCTAAGCCAGACCGGGTATTCGGCCGCGATCGAGAGTGGCGGAGCCTGGTTGACTTCGTCTCCGATACCCGGCAGGAGGCGACCCTGGGTGTGGTCAGTGGCCGCCGGCGGCAGGGGAAGACCTATTTGCTGCGCGCCCTTGCGGAGGCAATGGCCGGCTTCTATTTCGAGGCCGTCCAAGCGACCGAGGCCGAGTCACTCCGGATGCTTGGTGCGGACATGGCGGAGTTCACCGGGGCGCCGGCGCCATACTCATTTGCGACCTGGGACGAGGCGGTCGCGGCGTTGTTCGCGCTGGGTGATCGCGGTCCGACTCCGGTCATCATCGATGAGTTCCCCTACCTGGTTGAGGCGTCGCGTTCGCTGCCATCGCTGTTGCAGCGAGCTCTGGACCAGCGAGGTCCTGCTATGGGCAGCTCAAGTCAGGCAAGACTCCTGCTGTGCGGCTCGGCGATGTCGGTGATGGGCCGTCTGCTAGCGGGAGCGGCGCCGCTGCGAGGCCGGGCCGGGCTGGAACTCGTCGTGAAGCCGTTTGACTATCTCGAGGCCGCACAATTCTGGAACCTTACGGATCCGATCCTCGCCATCCTGGTGCACTCGATTGTGGGCGGCACGCCCGCGTACCGGCGGCAGTTCGTCCGTGACGACGTTCCTGAGAGCGTGGCTGACTTCGATGACTGGGTGCAACGCGCTGTGCTTAACCCCGATCGCCCGCTTATGCGCGAGGCGCGGTACCTCCTCGCGGAGGAAGTCGATGTTCGTGACCCTGCGCTGTACCACTCGGTTCTGGCGGCAATTGCCAGCGGAAACCACCGCTGGGGAGCGATTGCCTCGTATATCGGGCGGAAGTCTGCCGACATTGCGCATCCACTGAACGTGCTTGAGGATTCCAGCCTGATAGGCAAGGCGGAAGACGCGTTTCGTTCCGGTCGTGCGGTCTACAGAATCACAGAACCGTTGATCATTTTTTACGAGGCGGTGATGCGCCCGCACTGGGGTGACCTGGAGCAGGGGCTCGGCAGGCAGGTGTGGGCTGACTCTCAGCAGCGATTCAGGTCCGCCATCCTGGGACCGCACTTCGAGGCTGTTTGTCGTGATCTTGCTGCCGCGCGGG
Source organism: Streptosporangiaceae bacterium (assembly GCA_030041275.1). Classification (GTDB taxonomy): domain Bacteria; phylum Actinomycetota; class Actinomycetes; order Streptosporangiales; family Streptosporangiaceae; genus JAJYUU01. The sequence continues at coordinate 1,435 of JASHOE010000203.1, read as the reverse complement.
GCAGGGAGCTGTTTGGTCGCCCCGTTGGGCAGGTCGCATCAGGGGCGGTGACGGCGGCAACTGAGCGAGGCCAGATCCAGGTCGATGTCGCGGTGCTGGGTCCGGCCGAGCCTGGCATGCCACGTCAAGTGATTTCTCTGGGCGAGGCCAAGTTCGGCACGACCATGGGAGTGCGCCACCTGGCCCGGTTGCGGCAGGCGCAGTCTCTGCTCGGCGGGAAAGGCTTCGATACCAGCCGGACGGTGCTTGCTTGCTACTCCACTGCAGGCTTTGACGCCGAGCTTCAGGCCGCTGCAGCTGAGCCGAACGTACTGCTCGCTGGCCTGGAAAGGATCTACGCCGATCTCGCCGGTGGCCACTGACTGACCTCTCGTTTCCCTCTCAGTCGCGGCGCGGGGGCTGGACATCGGCGGCTGGTCAGTAGTGGAGCCGGTCCATGACCCAGGTCCAGGAGACACGTTCCTGCTCGAGCCGGACGCGCTCGCCGAGCCGGTCTGTGACCAGGTCCTGATAAAGGGCCTGCTCCTCCGCGGTCAGCCAATCGAGGCGAGCGGCGGTCGGCGAGGCCTCTGTCACCCAGCGGTCGCCGTGGGCGAGTAGCGTCCCGCGGTCCATCAGGACCGAACGGGTTTGCGGCAACCACGCGCGCAGCTGGTTGAGAATCGCGAAGCCGTGCGTGTCGAGATCGCCCCAGTAGACGACCTCGACATCAGCCAGCCAGGGCAGCGCGCCGACCCGGTCCACCTCGAAGCCCTTGCCCCATACGACGACGCCGTCGCCTGGGACGGGCACGCTGAGGAACGTGATCTCGTTCTCGATCACCAGGGCGCGGGCGACCGCAAGGTCCAGCTTGGCCAGCTCATCCAGCCGCAGGGTGAGATCGGACAGGCCAGCCGTCAAGCCAACCGATGGGCCGGGCCGCAGCCGCACCATCTCAGGTTTGGGTGCCAGTCCCAGCCCCGCGACGAAACCTGTCCCGGCGGACGGAACCCCGAGCAACTGGGCCAGCAACGGGCGGTGGCGTTCCACGAATTTGGTGTCGACTCCCGGCGCGGTGATCTCGCGCAGATAGCGACCAGAGCCCCGCGCGGCGTGCAGCCACCGGTAGGCCGACAGCAGAGCGGGCCACATTTTCGCCACGTCCAGCGCGCGCAGCGGGTTGGACGCCACCCAAGCCAGGACCACGGGCTCCGGTTGGACCTCCGACAGCACGGCCCTGTATGTCTGCAACTGCTCGCCGGCGCCGAGCAACGCGGCGGCCTGGTCGTAGGAGTCGATGATCGCGCGTTCCGGCAGGTCGTTGCGGCCGATCAGTCGGCCGCCGACGCTGACATAGCGCAGTGAGTATCGCGCGCCGTTGCGGCTGCCGGCCTCCAGGCCGGCAATCCACGCGCGCACCGCGCCGAGGTCGTCGCCAATGTCGGCTGGCTGCGGG
>JASHOE010000202.1 GCA_030041275.1 Streptosporangiaceae bacterium | reverse complement strand
CTCGAGGTGCGCGAGCGCGCGCTCGCACTCCTCCGCCTCGGTGCTGGCCCAGAACGACGACCGGTACAGGTACGGCCCGAAGAAGTGCACATGCCCGATCGCGAACTCATTCGGCCACCGGCGCGGATCACCGGTGGAGGTGATGGCCGCGCCGGTATTGCCGTGGTAGGAGCGGTAGAAGCTCAGCACCTTGGTCCTGCCGGTGTGCAACCGGGCCATCCGGATCGCGTTCTCGTTCGCGTCCGCGCCACCATTGGTGAAGAACACCTTCTCGAACCCGTCGGGCGCGAGCCCGGCTAGCCTGGCCGCGGCCTCGCCGCGCACGTCACTGGCGTGCTGGGGCGCGATGGTGGTGAGCCGGGCGGCCTGGGCCGCGATGGCCGCGGTCACCCGCGGGTGCTGATGGCCGATGTTGGTGTTGACGAGCTGGCTCGAGAAGTCCAGGTACCGGTTGCCGTCGTAGTCCCAGAAATAGCAGCCCGCGGCGGACGCGATCGGCAGCGGATCCACCGCTGCTTGCGCGGACCAGGAGTGGAAAACGTGAGCCCGGTCCATCGCGCGGACCTGCTCGCCGCGGGCCGGGCCCGGTGCACTCGTCGTCATGGCTCCGTCTCCTCCGAGTTGGGGCATGCCAGTTGCCCGTCCAATGTGCAAGTGTGCCGCACCCGCGGTTAGCGAGCCTTCCGCTCCGGCAGCCGATGACGAAACAGCTCTGCTACCCGATCGCGGGGCAGGCCCGGGCAGCGGTGGCCGTCCCTCCCGACCATGTCCTCGCCGGCGACGAGCGCGTTCGCGACTGCCTCCTCGGTCGCCTCGACGACAGCCCCGAAGAACGGATCCAGGTGGCCCCGGGGAATGAACCGCAGGGTGTCGTAACCGCCACGCGCGCCATCCCGATCCCACTCGCCGAGTGAGATCGCGCCTGGGTTTCCGACCGAGAACGCCAGGAACAGGTCGCCGGAGAAGTGCGACCCGGTGGTCCCGGTCCTGGCCAGCCCGAGCGTGACCCGCCGGGCTAGCGCCTTGCACTGGCCCGGCAGCAGCGGCGCGTCGGTGGCCACGATCGCGATCACCGAGCCCGCTCCCCGCGGTGCTGCCGAACGCTCTGCCATCGGGTTATCGGCTGCCAGTGCATCGCCGAGCGACAGGCCAGCCAGCACCAGTTCGGCCCGGCGCCCGAAGTTGGCCCGCACGAAGACCCCAACCACGTGCTCAGTGCCGTCATAGCTGACCAGCCGGGACGACGTTCCCGACCCGCCTTTGAACTGGTAGCACGTCATCCCGGTGCCGCCGCCGACCGAGCGCTCAGCTACCGGTCGCCTGCCGCCGCGGCCTCGAGCGCAACGGGATCGCCGGTGCCAGCCTTGCCGCGGGTGAATCGCCGTCACGCCCGTGCGCACGGCATCGCCCGTCGATGAGCGTGGTGTAGCCCACCTCGACGCCAGGCACGTCGGTAATGGCGTTCCATCGTCCTGGCGTCCCGCCGAAGGGGATGCCCAGGTCACGCGCTCTCGCCGACATCGGCGGCAGCCGTTCAGGCGACCCTGGGCGGGTCTAGTGGTTGACGGGGAAGCCGAGGTTCACGCCGCCGTGACTCGGGTCGAGCCAGCGGGAGGTGACCGCCTTGGCCCTGGTGTAGAAGTGCACGCCATCGGTGCCGTACACGTGCGTGTCTCCGAACAGGGACGACTTCCACCCGCCGAAGGAGTAGTAAGCCATCGGCACCGGGATCGGCACGTTGACACCGATCATGCCGACCTCGACCTCGTGGGTGAACCGGCGTGCCGCGCCCCCGTCGTTGGTGAAGATCGCCGTGCCATTGCCGTAAGGGTTGGCGTTGATAATGCCGATCGCTTCGGCGTAGCTGCCCGCGCGGAGCACCGACAGCACCGGTCCGAAGATCTCGTCCCGATAGCAGTTCATCCGCGGGGTCACGTGGTCGAGCAGCGTCGGGCCGAGCCAGAAACCGTCGCCTGCGCCGCCGGTGATCGGGTGGCTCCGGCCGTCGACTGCGAGCGTGGCGCCCTCGGCCACCCCCGAATCGAGGTATCCGGCCACCTTGTCGCGGTGCTGCCGGGTCACCAGCGGTCCCATCTCCGAGCTCTCCTGGTCGCCGGGTCCGACGGTCAGGCTCGCCATCCGCTGGCGGATCTTGGCTACCAGTTCGTCGCCGATCGGGTCGACGGCCACCAGCGCCGAGATGGCCATGCATCGTTCGCCCGCCGAGCCGAAGCCCGCGTTGACCGCGGCGTCGGCGGCAAGGTCCAGGTCAGCGTCGGGCAGCACCACCATGTGGTTCTTGGCGCCGCCGAGAGCCTGCACCCGTTTGCCGTGCGCGGTTGCGGTCTCGTAGATGTAACGGGCGATCGGAGTGGAGCCGACGAAACTGACGGCGCGCACGTCCGGGTGGCTCAGCAGCGCGTCAACCGCCTCCTTCGCGCCATGCACGACGTTGAACGCACCGTCGGGCAGCCCGGCCTCGGCCAGCAGCTCAGCGAGCAGCAGCGACGCTGACGGGTCCTTCTCCGACGGCTTGAGCACGAACGTGTTGCCGCAGGCCAGCGCGATCGGGAACATCCACATCGGCACCATCACGGGGAAGTTGAACGGCGTGATTCCGGCCGCTACCCCGACCGGCTGCCGGATCGAGTACGCATCCACCCCCGTCGACACGTTCTCCGAGTAGCCGCCTTTCAGCAGGTGCGGGATGCCGCAGGCGAAGTCCACCACCTCCAGGCCGCGGGCGACCTCGCCCGCCGCGTCGGAGGCCACCTTGCCGTGCTCGGCAGTAATCCGCGCGGCCAGCTCATCCCGGTGGGAGGCGACCAGCTCCCGGAACGCGAACATCACCGCCGAGCGACGCGCCAGCGACGTCTCCCGCCAGCCAGGCAGCGCCGCGTCCGCGGCCGCCACCGCGGCATCCACCTCGGTCTTCGTCGCGTAATCGACTGTCCCGCTGACCCGGCCGGTCGCCGGGTTGTAGATGTCGCCGCGGGTAGCTGCCTCCCCCGTCCACGGCTTGCCGTTGATCCAGTGCGTGCGGTGCGCCATGCTGCCTGCCTCCCAGGTGGTCTGGATGCCAGTCTGTAGCCAGACGGCGGGTGGCGCCAGGCTACGGTGCTCACAAGGTCAAGTGGACCAGAAGGGTGGCGCGGCCCATGATGATCGGTGTCGGCCTGGACGCCCGGCTCGGCCTGTCGTTTGGCCAGCTGCGCGAGATGGCCCAGGAAGCCAGGCGCCTTGGCTTTGAGAGCTTGTGGACGCCGTCCGGCGGGGTACCTGACGCATTCCATGTGTGCGCGGCCTGGGCGCAAGACACCGGGCTGCGGACCGGGATCTCGGTCGTCCCGGCCGCCCTGATGTGGACACCGTCGGCGCTGGCGGTCCAGGCAGCGACCGTCGCGCAGCTCTCCGCCGGGGAGTTCGTGCTCGGGCTCGGCACCGGCGGGGTCGGGCCAGGATTCTGGGCGGCCGCCGGGCTACCAGACCGGCCGATCGCGGTGATGCGCAGTTACGCGACCCAGGTACAAGGCCTGCTCGTGGGCGAGACCGTGCGATCGGACGGCCTGACCCTCGGTCCGAGGACCACTGCGCTGCGGGCTGGCGGGCTGCCGCAGGTCCCGGTCTACCTGGCGGCACTCGGCCCGCAGATGCTGCGGCTGGCGGGCCAGGTGGCCGACGGCGCCCTGCTGAACTGGGCCACGCCGGAGCGCATCGCGGCGAGCAGGGACATGGTCGCGGCGGGGATCAGCCGCGCCGGGCGGGACGCCGGCTGCGTCCCGCTCACCATGTACGTACGGGTCTGTGTCGACGACGACGTGGCCGCGGCCCGGCGAGCGCTCGGCGGCCAAGTGCTCAGCTACGCGATGGCCATACCCGGCGCGCCGAAGACCGCGGGCTATCGGGGCATGTTCGGCCAGATGGGCTTCGACGCGGTGCTGGCCGAGCTGGAGGATCGCCGCGACCGCGGTACCCCGATGGCCGAGCTCGTCGATGCCACCCCCGACGAGTTGCTGCAGGCGGTCGGCTACTACGGCCCGGCGTCCGGAGCGCCGGCCGAGTACGCGCGGCTCAGCGCGGACCTCGACGAGACAGTGGTGCGGGTCATCACGGCGCGGCCGGGCCCCGAGCCGGTACTGGCCGCGATGACCGCGCTGACGCCGACGGTGATCCGAGCGGCGACACAATGACGGACCGATCAGCCTGACAATGCCGCGAGAAGTGCCGATCCGATCGGGACGCCCAGGCCGGTGCAGGCGTCCCAGCCGGGTTCGGCGCTGTAGGCGCCGTTGGTGCCGACCGTAATGTCCCGCACATCGGCCACGGGCTGGCCGGGCTGGACGCCGACGTACAGGGACTGCTGGATCAGGCCAAGACGCTCGCCGACGGCCTGCGCGAGCCGCGCGGTGAGCGCCGCCGACAGCGGCGCGACGGCGCTGGTCCCGCCAATGACTGTCCGCTGTCCGTCGACGAGAACCTGATATCCCGTCGCTGGATCGGCGTTACCAGCGATGTCCGGTACCCCGCGGCCCGTGCTTCCCGCCGGGCTGGCAGGCACGCCGGCGGTCGCTTGCCAGGCGGGCAGCGGGAACGTGACGCTGACGCCGCCGCCGCCCGCGCCGCCGGATGCGCCGTCGTTCCACACTGTCTCGGATCTGATGAGGCCGGTGGCCGGATCAGCGGAGAGGCTCGTGCCGCCGCACGCGAGCGCGTGCGGGCTAGAGGCCGGAAAGTCGACATGCGGCGCCGTGCCGCTGACGCCGTCGCTGCTGCCATTGTCACCGGCGGCTACTGTCACCGTGACGCCGAGCGCCACACCGTCGGCGATCGCTTGATCGAGTGCCGACATCGATTGCGCGGTCCACGAGCTTTCCGGCCCGCCCCAGCTAATGCTGACTGCCACCGGCGTGGGCTCAGCGTGCACTGCCGTCGTGACCGCGTCCACGAAGCCTTGATCGGTGTTGGGCGCGAAATACACCACCTGGCTGGCGCCAGGCGCTACCGCGCCGACGACCTCTATATCCAGCAGGACCTCAGCGTCCGCGCCTTGTGGATCCTGGCCAGGCATGTTGGCCGCACCGTCGACACCGACCGCGATCACTGACGGAGTGGTGACGCCCAGCGAGCTGAAGTAAGTGTTCAGGTCGCTGGTAGCGAACCCGCCGCCGAGTTCGATGATCCCCACTGTCTGGCCGCTGCCGTCGGTATCGACCGGGAACTCGTAGATGCTGGCAACCTGTGCCGGTGTGTAGCTCGTCTGCACTGTGGCTGGGTCGGCGAATCTGTGCTGCGACCGGACCTGCGGCCGGTTATCGAGACCCAGGACCGCGACAATCACGCCGTCGAGTTCGGCTGGGATGTGCAAGCCGCCGGTTCGGTACCGGTGGCTGACCGGTTCGCCGCCCGCACCTGCGCTGGTGGCGAGCGTCATCTCGGTGCCAAAGACCTGCGCAAGCTCCCTGGCAGGTCCGGCAATCGTCAGCCGCCGGGTGGCCGGGTCGCGCCCGGTTATCCGAATCGCGGGCGCCACCCGGGCGAACACGTCGGCCACAAGTTGCTGATCCGCCGGATCGGACCCGTAACGCTCGCGAAGGTCTGCTCGTGACTGCCGAAGGGGCACATCCGCCGCATCGGTCGGCAGGCTGGCGGCGCGGCGCGTGACTAGCGTTACCTCGATCTGCTCTGCGGGATCAACCGCGCCAGCGGGTCGCGCATCAGCCAGCGCCAGGCGTTCACTTCCGGCGAGCGGGACAGATAGCGGAGCGGTCATTGCTGCCCCTACCTTTCTCCAGACGCTGGCTAAAGCTACAGCCCGAGCATGTGACAGGAATGGCCTGTTAGGGACATAGCTGACCGTTTATTGGGCCATCAGCTGGTCATTGGGCCATCAGCTGGTCAATCTCCGCGGCCGTCGGCATGCCGGACCTCGCGCCGTCCTGGGTAACCGCTAGTGCGGCACCGGCGACCGCGCGCCGCACGGCGGTGCGTAGCTCGAGACCCTGGGCCAGGCCGGCCGCCAGCACGCCGGTGAGAGTGTCACCGGCTCCGGTGGTGTCGCGCGGCTGGACCTGGTACGCGGCGACGTGCTCGACAAGCCCGAAGCTGGCCAGCAGTGCGCCGCGCGCGCCGAGTGTCACGACAACCGGTCCGCCAGTCCGGTCAAAGAGCGCGACTGCGCGCTCGGCGGGCGCCTCACCTGCGCCGTCGGTCAGCACCGCGAGCTCGTGCTCGTTCGGTGTGGCGACCGCGCCAGCGAGCAGGTCGGCGCAGTCCGCGGTCGCCGGAGCCGGGTTTACCACCAGCCGGGCCCTGATCGACCGGGCGAAATCAGCCGCGTGCCGCAACGGAGCAGCAGGCAGCTCGCACGACAGCACGACGACGTCGGCAGGACCGAGCTCGATGGCGCGCAGCGCGACGTCGACGTCCTGCTGCGACAACGCTGCGTTCGCACCCGACGCCACGGCGATCTGGTTCTCGCCCGTATCGTCGGCGACTTGCACGATCGCGTGACCGGTCGACTCCAGGCAGCGCCGGATCGCGCTCACGTCCACGCCCGACGCTGCCAGCGCGTCGACGCTGTCTTGACCGTCGGCAGCACCGACGGCCCCGACGAGGCACACGACGGCGCCAGCCCTCGCAGCGGCGACCGCCTGGTTGGCGCCCTTGCCGCCGTGCTGCCGGGTGAGCACGCCGCCCAGCACGGTCTCGCCGGGCGCCGGCAGCCGTGGCAGCCGCACCACGATGTCAATGTTGATCGAGCCAACGACGACGACACGTCCGGCTGCCACGCTGCCAAGCTAACGGATCAGCAGCCGTCCGACGGGGCCCAGGGCTGCGCGCCGTACTGCGCGTACAGCTGGTTGAACGCGGCCTCCTGCTGGGCGACCGGCGCCTGGCCCGCAGTGCCGGAGTAGCCCAGCTGCGCCCACACCGACGGCAAGATGCCGAACAGGCCTGCGGAGGACGCTGTGGGGTTGTCGCCGCTCTCCCGCCACGCCACACACTGCTCGAACGACGACATGCCCGCGGTCAGCGGCTGGCCGCTCGTTGCCGTCGTGGTAGCGCTGCCAGCCTGAGCGCTGCTGGCCGTCGGCTGGCTGGTCGCGGGCTGCTGCGTTGTCGTGGTCGTCGACGCAGGCTTGGTCGCGGCGGTGGCCGTGACGTGCTTCGCTGACCGGTGCGCCGGCGGGCGCACGTGGCTAACGGTATGCGCGGCCGGCCGGGCGGTCAGCGCCGCCGCGGATGATCCATTGACGAAGGGCATGACGCTGAACGCGATGCCCGCGACGGTGGACGTGAGGAGCCCTGCTGCTGCGATGGGGGTGAGGGTCAGTTTCATGGGGAAGCGTCGCTTTCCTTCGCCCGCCCTCAGCGCTTCGCGGCGTACGCGACTAGCAGTGTTGGGCGTGACGTCGTTGCCACACCGCGACGGGCATGGTCGTGGACAGGTGACAAGCGCGCGGCTCGCACCGCTATGGGAGGTACAACCGCCCGCGGAAGCCGGGGTCATCCATCCGGCGGACGATATGACCCTTGTCACTCTTGCGTCGGCCGGGAATACCAGGGCGGGAGCGCGACCCAGGCCACGACCTTGGCAGGCAATCGGCTACCCTACGAAGGAATCCGCAACAATCCGGGTCATGACCGACGAAATCAGTTGACACATCGAGGTTTGCATGGCGAGCATGGAGCAGGGAGGCCGAGGCATGGCGCACACGCCGGCGGTTCCGCTGGTCCCGGCTGGCCGAGGCCGTGACCGGACGGGCCGGGACACTGAGATGCGAGTGGTGCTCGACGATCTGTCCAAACGGATCATCGAGCAGCTCCAGCAAGACGGCCGGCGTTCCTATGCGGCCATCGGAAAGGCAGTGGGGCTGTCAGAGGCCGCGGTCCGGCAGCGGGTGCAGCGCCTCGTCGATGTGGGCGCCATGCAGATCGTCGCCGTGACCGACCCGCTGACGCTCGGCTTCTTGCGCCAGACCATGGTCGGCATCCGCTGCGGCGGCGACCTGGAGCGGGTCGCCTCACACCTGGCAGGTATGGAGGAGATCGACTACGTCGTCATTACCGCGGGCTCCTTCGATCTGCTTATCGAGGTGGTCTGCGAGAACGACGAGCAGTTGCTGGAGATCCTCGGCCGGGTGCGATCGATCCCGAGCGTGACGGTGACGGAAACGTTCGTGTACCTGAAACTCTGCAAGCAGACCTACAGCTGGGGGACCAGATGAGCACGCCCTACGGACCGGACGAGATCGCAGCGCTGCAGGAGAAGGCCAAGCGCCACTTGTGGCTGCACTTCACCAGGATGTCGTCTTACGCCGACGCCGACGTACCTGTGATAGTCAGGGGCGAGGGCGCATACGTCTATGACCAGCACGGCAAGCGCTACCTGGACGGGCTCGCTGGCCTTTTCGTGAGCCAGATCGGGCACGGCCGGACTGAGGTGGCCGAGGCGGGCGCCCGGCAGGCGAGCCAGCTTGCCTACTTCCCGCTGTGGTCTTACGCGCATCCGCAAGCGGTTGCGCTGGCGGACCGGCTAGCGGGGCTGGCGCCCGGTGACCTGAACCGGGTCTTCTTCACTACCAGCGGCTCCGAGGCGGTCGAGGCGGCCTGGAAGCTGGCCAAGCAGTACTTCAGGACCATCGGTGAGCCGTCCCGGTACAAGGTGCTCAGCCGGTCCATCGCGTACCACGGCACGTCCATGGGCGCGCTCGCCATCACCGGCCTGCCCGGCATCAAGGAGCCGTTCGAGCCGCTGCCGCCTGGCGGCGTCCGGGTGCCGAACACCAACTTCTACCGGGCGCCTGAATTCGTCGCGAACGACATCACCGCGTTCGGTGCCTGGGCTGCCGGTGAGATTGAGCAGGCGATCCTGCGCGAGGGCCCCGAGTCCGTGGCGGCGGTTTTCCTCGAGCCGCTGCAGAACTCCGGCGGCTGCTTCCCGCCACCGCCTGGCTACTTCGCACTCGTCAGGGAGATCTGCGACCGGTACGGGGTACTGCTCGTATCCGACGAGGTCATCTGCGCCTTCGGCCGGCTCGGCCACTACTTCGGCTCCGATCGGTACGGCTATCAGCCCGACATCATCACCTTCGCCAAGGGCGTCACCTCCGGCTACTCGCCGCTCGGTGGCATGCTCGTATCGGACCGGCTGATGGAGCCGTTCGCCGGCGGGACCGCGACGTTCTTGCACGGCGTGACGTTCGCCGGGCACCCGGTCTCGTGCGCGGTCGCGATGGCCAACCTCGACGTGTTCGAGAAGGAGGATCTGCTCGGCAACGTCCGCGCGAACGAGGGCACGTTCCGCTCGACTCTGGAGAAGCTCTCCGACCTGCCGATCGTCGGCGATGTGCGCGGAGACGGCTACTTCTACGGCATCGAACTGGTCAAGGATAAGGCCACGAGGCTGACCTTCGACGACGACGAGTCCGAGCGGCTGCTGCGCGGTTTCCTGTCCCACGCGCTGTTTGACGCCGGACTCGTATGCCGCGCCGACGACCGCGGCGACCCCGTTATCCAGCTGTCCCCGCCGCTGATCTGCACTCAGCAGCACTTCGACGAGATGGAGCAGATCTTGCGCGCGGTGCTCACCGAGGCGTGGGCGAGGATCTAGACCACACTGTCGCGGAAGTTATGCAGTTGTAACCGCCTTGAAGCTAACCAGAGAGCCCTTCAGGCGTGTCTTAGAGATGAAGGGTCGGGCGGTGCAGCAGGGGCGATCGCCGGGCTCGCGGGTCACGGGAGGAACGATGCCGGGCGGTGCTGACAGCTGGGCGGAACTGTCAAGCCAGTACGAGCGAGTCGTCCAGGAGGATGATCGGGAACAGGGCTCGGCGAGCCCTGCCGACGCCCATTCCGGCTTTGCTGAGCTGGCGAGCCAGCGCGAGCGGGTCGTGGATGTGGCCGATCCGATGTTCCGGCGCGTCGAGGCATACTACGGGCGCGCAGGCATGCGGCTCGTAGCGGGTGCGGCGTAGCCTGACGCCGTTGGCGTTTGACTAGCGGTGAGACGCCGCGAGCAGATCCTGTACGTGCTTGACCACCTGATCGACCGGCACGCGCTCCTTTTCTCCGGTGGCGCGGCTGACCACCTCAACAACGCCGTCCGCCAGGTCGCGGCTGCCGACGCTGACCCGCACCGGGATCCCGGTCAGCTCGGCGTCCTTGAACTTCACGCCGGGCCGCTCGTCGCGGTCATCGATCGTGGCCTCCGTGCCCATCGCGCGCAGCTCCGCGTAGATCGACTCCGCGGTCGTCACGACAGCGTGGTCCTTGGCCGACAGCGTGACCACGGTCACCTCCGCTGGCGCCACCTGAATCGGCCACACGAGGCCAGCGTCGTCGTGGTGCACCTGGGCGATGACCGCCATCGCTCGCTCCACGCCGATGCCGTAGCTGCCCATGATGGGGACGATCGCCGACCCGTCCGGGCCGAGCACGGTGACGCCGAGCGCCGTGGTGAACTTGCGCCCGAGCTTGAAGATGTGGCCGACCTCGATGACGCGGGTGAGCTGCAGCGCCGCGTCGCAGCGCGGGCACGGCTCACCGGCTGTCACCTCGCGCAGGTCCGCCCAGGTGCCAACCTGGATGTCGCGAGCCACGTCGACACCGGTGAGGTGAACGTCGTCGGTATTCGCGCCGGTTGCCATGTCCCGTCGCCCGCGCAACGCGAAGTCCGCGATCACCGGCAGATCGCTGACGCCCACGGCACCGAGGCTGCCGGGCAGCGCGCCGAGCGCGGCCCGGATCTCGTCCGGCTGAGCTGGCCGGATGTCGGTGGTCCCGATCGCGTCGACCAGCTTCTGATCCTGGAGCTGGTGATCCCCGCGCAGCAGTACCAGCGTGAGCTGGCCGTCGATGACCTGCACAAGCGTCTTGATCTGACGCTCGGCCGCGAGGTCGTACTGGGTGGCCAGATCCTCGATCGTGCGCGCGCCGGGGGTGTCCAGCCGGGCTGGCGCTGCCGGACCGGGCCCGTCCTCGACCGCTGCCGGCGCTGACGTCGCCCGCTCCAGGTTGGCCGCGTAGTCGCAGTTCGGGCACGTCGCGACCAGGTCCTCGCCAGCCTCGGACGGGCACACGAACTCCAGCGAGTCCTTGCCGCCCATGGTGCCGTTGGAGGCCTCGGCGGCAAAAGCAGGGATACCCAGCCGGGCGAAGATCCGCTCGTAAGCCCCACGGTGCGCGTCGAAGGACTTGTCTAGCCCGGCCTCGTCTAGGTCGAAGCTGTAGGAGTCCTTCATGGTGAACTCGCGTACGCGCAGCAGTCCGCTCTTCGGCCGCGCCTCATCCCTGAACTTGGTCTGGAACTGGTACCAGAACTGCGGCAGCTCGCGGTAGGACGCAAGCTCCGCCGCCACGGTGGTGAAGATCTCCTCGTGGGTGAAGCCGAGGACCATGTCTGCGCCCTTGCGATCCTTCAGCCGGAACATCACGTCCACCGTCCCGAGCCGACCGCTCCGCTCCCAGATCTCAGCGGGGTGCATGCACGGCAGCAGGAACTCCTGGGCGCCGATGGCGTTCATCTCCGCGCGGATGACGTCGATGATCTTCGCCCGCACGCGCATGCCCAGGGGCAGCATTGAGTAGTGGCCAGCCATCAGCTGGCGGATAAACCCGGCCCGCAGCAGCAGCCGGTGACTCGCCACTTCGGCGTCTGCCGGGTCTTCGCGCAGGGTAGGAATGTGCAGCTGCGACCAGCGCATGGATCTGTGGCCTCTTCGTGTTGGGAGATCACACCGACCAGATTCAGGGCGGTGGAGCGCAAGTCTAGGGCCACTGCCAGGAGCGGGCGATCTCGTTTCCGGCCGCCCGCCCGGTCTGCCGGAATTGACGCGATTGAGGGTAATGAGCGAGTCACTCGTTTGAGTGAGTAACCGAGCGGGCACAAAACGTTACATGCCGACGGACAGGTCAGCTCGCCGGGTTCTCTCCGCCGCCATGGGAATCACGGCCCTGTTCGACCTCGCAGGCATGACGATCTACGAGCGGATGCGGCCAGTTCTCCCGCCGAGTCCGCCGCACCCGCAGGATGTGGACCCGTTCACGGCGGCGATGACCGCGATCCTGTCCGCCCGGCCAAAATCGGCCGACCAGGCACGTGATGAGGGCGGTGACAAGTTACCCCGATGACCACCCCGAGCCAGCCGGACCAGACAAACCCCCAGGACATCGCCGACGCCGTGGTGAACCGGATCGGCGACAAGGTGCCCGAAGTCCGCGGCGACCAGCCGGACATCCCGTCCGTGCACCAGGCGATCGCGCTGCGCGAGCAGGCGCCGGAGATGTATGAACTGTGGCTCAAGATCGCCAAGGACAAGGCGGCAACCGCGAACTACGTCGATCGCGCGCCCTACGAGGTGCCCGAACGACTGGCCCAGTCGGGCCGACCACGCGCCCTCGGCGCCCTCGTCATCGTCCTCGCGTTCTGCGGCTACCTCGCCTGGCTAGGCGGTCCTGGCCCCTACATCGGGGGCCTGATAGCGATCCTCGATCTCGGCATCATGTTCGGCATGTTCTTCGGCCTGCGACCGGAGCGACTGCCCGATCCGCAGCAGCAGGAGCGCCGCAAGCAAGCGCGCCGCGGCCTGTGAGGCCGGCCAGGGCCGGCTGCTAGCCTGCCCTGGTGCTGGACGGACGGGTACTCGTGGACGCGCACGTGCACGTGGCCCGGCTGCCGACGCTGTCCGCCGACTGGCGCGACTGGGTCCAGACCTTCGGCGGCGGCGTCCCGCTCGCTGAGCTTTTCGAGCCCGACGGGGTGCCCCGGCCAGACGCCCTCGACGCCTACTTCGCCGCCGAAGGAGCCGACCACGTCTTGCTGTTCAGCGAGTACAGCCCCAAGGCCACCGGCATCCAGCCGATCGAGGACGTGCTGCCCCTCGTCGCGCACAACCCGGTCAGATTCCGCCCGGTCGCCAACCTGAACCCGCACCTGCACTACCCCATCCGGACCGAGCTGGCCCGCCAGCTAGGCCTCGGCGCGGTCGCGTGCAAGATTCACCCGGTGCACGGCGGATTCGAGCCCGCGGACCGGATGCTCTACCCGGCCTACGCCTACTGCGCGGAGCGATCCATCCCCGTGATCGTGCACTGCGGCACGTCGACGTTCGCCGGGTCGGTCAACGCCTACGGCGAGCCGGCCCTGCTCGACCCCGTCTTCCGCGACTTTCCCGAACTGACCGTGATCCTGGCCCACGGCGGCCGCGGCTGGTGGTACGACCAGGCCGCGTTCCTCGCGCTCATGCGGCCGAACACCTGGCTCGAGGTGGCCGGGCTGCCGCCCGCCCGACTGCCCGATTACTACGGCAAGTCGCTGGCTCGGCTGGCCCCGAAGATGGTGTTCGGCACCGACTGGCCGGGGGTGCCCGGCGTGCGGCGGAACGCCGCAGCGCTGGTGGAGACGCTGCGCACGGCCGGGGCCAGCGACGAGGATGTGGCGCTGGCCCTCGGCGGCAACGCCCGGCAAATCTTCCGCCTGACCTAGCCACCCCGTTTCCATACCAAGCGGTCGCTTGGCTCTAGCGGTTCGGGGCGTGCGGTCCTTAGGGTTACGACAAAGGCCGGAAAGCTCACTCACAGGAGAGCGGATGAAGACCAGGGCAGCAGTGATGCGCGGGATAGGCAACGACTGGGAAGTCACCGAGCTCGAGCTCGACCCGCCCAAGGTTGGTGAAGTGCTCGTCCGCTTCGTCGCGTCCGGTCTCTGCCACTCTGACGAGCACGTCCGCACGGGCGACCTGCCGCCGCGCTACCCGGTCGTGGGCGGCCACGAGGGCGCGGGGGTCGTCGAGGCCGTAGGAACGGGAGTGACCAGGCTCAAGCCAGGCGATCACATCATCTGCTCGTTCCTGCCGGTGTGCGGCCACTGCCGCTGGTGCTCCACGGGCAAGTCGAACCTCTGCGACGTAGGCGCCAACCTGCTGGAGGGGTCCCTGACGGATGGCACGTTCCGCTTCCACGACTCGAGCGGCGAGGACGTCGGCGCGATGTGCATGCTCGGCACGTTCTCGCAGTACGCAGTCGTCTCGGAATTCTCCTGCGTGAAAGTGGACGACGACCTGCCGCTCGAGAAGGTCGCGCTCATCGGCTGCGGGGTGCCGACCGGCTGGGGTTCGGCCGTGCACGCGGCCCAGGTCGAGCCCGGCGACACCATCGTGATCTACGGCATCGGCGGCGTCGGCATCAACTCGGTGCAGGGCGCCGCGCTGGCCGGCGCCCGCAACGTGGTCGCCGTGGACCCGGTCGCGCTCAAGCGGGAGGTCGCTGAGCAGCTCGGCGCTACCCACACGGCGGCCACCGCAGGCGAGGCAGCGCTGCTGATCAACGAACTCACCCGCGGGGTGATGGCTGACAAGGCGATCATCACGGTCGGCGTCGTGCACACCGAGGTCGTCACCGACGCGTTCAACACGATCCGCAAGGGCGGCACGGTGGTAGTCACCGGTATCGGCGACCTGGTGTCGAACCAAATCCAGATCAACAGCTCGATGCTGACGCTGATGGAGAAGCGGATCCAGGGCAGCCTTTTTGGCTCTGGTGACCCGTTCCACGACATCCCGCGGATGGTGGAGCTGTACCGGGCCGGGGACCTGAAGCTAGACGAGCTGATCACGCAGACCTACACCCTCGACCAGATCAACGAGGGCTACCAGGACATGCTCGACGGCAAGAACATCAGGGGCGTCATCCTGCATGACACTGCCTGACAGCGGGAGGTCGTCGG
>JASHOE010000201.1 GCA_030041275.1 Streptosporangiaceae bacterium | reverse complement strand
GGTGGTCCTCAATCAGGCAGCGTCCGGGGGAGCCCGAAGATTGGCAGCACGCTGTTGTCGAAGAAGCCGGTCACGGCGCTGATCTGGCTGCCCGCGAGGGTGAGCACGAGGATCCCGTTGGCGTGCGCGACCGGAGCGTGCGGGTCGCGGATGTAGAGGCCGAACGCGGGCTGGCCGTTGGCCCTGGTCGGCACCAGGCGGGCGGATCGACCGGGCCGGAACGCGGTGGCTGCCCAGAATCGGGCGGCCACCTCGCGGCCCTGGTAACGCAGCGGTACGGGCGGCATGATCAGCCACGCGTCCTCGGCGAGCAAGGCGACGAGCCTATCTACGTCACCTGCTTCGTAGGCCTGGGTGAATCGCCGTACCAGAGCCAGTTCGCGTGCGGAGTCCGGCGGCGGCGGTTGGTGGTCGGCCCCCTGTGCGCGCCGGTACTGCAGGGCGGCGCGGGCGCGCTTGAGGGCGCTGGTCACTGACTCCTCGGTGCAATCCAGGATTTTCGAAGCCTCGCTCGCGCGGAATCCCAGGACGTCGCGCAAGATCAGCACGGCCCGCTGCCGTGGCGGCAGCAGCTGCAGCGCGGTGACGAACGCCACCGAGATCGCTTCGGTGGTCTCGTACCGCGCTTCGGGGCCGGGCGCGGCGTCGGCTAGTCCCTCAAGCAGGACGTCGGGGTAGGGCTCCAGCCACATCACCTCTCCCAGCAGAGAGGGCTCGGGGAGCTCAACCCCCGCTGGCGGCCAGTCCACCGGCGGTCGCCTGCTCGCCGCGCGCAGCACGTTCAGGCAGCGGCGGGTGGCAATCTGATACAGCCAGGATCGCAGCGAGGCGCGGGCCTCGAATCGCGGCAGACCCCGCCAGGCCGCCAGCAGGGTCTCCTGCAACGCGTCCTCCGCGTCCAGGGCTGACCCGAGGATCCGGTAGCAGTGCACCTGCAACTCTCGCCGGTAGGGGCCGACAAGTTCGCCGAACGCCTGCTCGTCGCCCGCTTGGGCCCGGTCGACCAGGTCCGCGGTCACTGAACCACACTCCCACAGCTCGCCCTCGGTATCTCCACAGCTTCTGCCAGTACAGACACCGCCCACGGCCAAAACTGGGCGGCGTCAGCATCCGCCAACTATGCCTGCCCGCCGGTGTCTACATCACTGACGGCACCAACCGGCTGAGCCGGGCTGCGGTGATCCCCGTCCGTCGAACGGGACCAAGCACCGCCGATGTGGCGGATGTCTGTCTGAACCCATTGAGGAGTGTGCATAAATGACTGTCAACCATCTGGAAACGACGCAGACCTCCAGACCGCATTTGGGCTGGGTACTCGGATTGACCTCGACCGCCTTCTTCATGGTCGTTCTCGACTCGGTCGTGGTTATTACGGCGCTCCCCCGCATGCAGCGGGACCTTCACGTAGGCCTGGCGTCGCTGCAGTGGACTCTCACCGCCTACAACATCGCCTTCGCCGCTGGCATCATCACCGCCGCTGCAGTCGGCGACCGCTACGGCCGCCGTCGGGTCTTCAACATCGGCCTCGCTCTGTTCACCGTTGCCTCGGCGGCCTGCGCACTCGCCCCGGGCACCCCAGAGCTAATCGCCGCCCGCATCGTGCAGGGCCTGGGTGCCGCAATCGTCCTCCCGCTCAGCCTCACGATCCTGACGACGGCCTTCCCCGCCCAACGGCGAGGGATGATCGTCGGCATCTACGGCGGACTCGCCGGACTGGCGGTCGCGCTGGGGCCCATCATTGGCGGCGCCGTCACCGAGGGAATCGACTGGCACTGGATCTTCTGGATCAACGTGCCGATCGGGGCCCTCGCCCTGCCGCTCGCGATGCGGCTGCTGCCCAACAGCCACGGCGCGCGTGAGCGGCTAGACCCGCTCGGCGTCACCCTGGCAACCAGCGGCGTTGTGGCCATTATCTGGGCCCTCGTTCGCGCGAACCAGTCGGGCTGGGCGAGCGCGGAGATCATCAGCTGCCTGGCTTGCGGCGCCGTCTTGCTGGTCGGCTTCGCCGCGTGGGAACAGCGCGTCAGCGAACCGATGGTGCCCATGCGCCTGTTCCGGAGCCGCGCGTTCGCGGTGGGCAACATCACGACCTTCCTCATGACCGGCGCGATCTTCGCGGCTGGCTTCCTCGTCACCCAGGAGTTCCAGCTCGCCCGCGGTTACTCACCAGTCTCCGCTGGTGTACGCCTGCTCCCCTTCTTCGCCACGCCGATGATCATCTCACCGATCGCCGGCGCCGTGTCCGACCGCGTGGGCCGCCGGCCGGTCATGACGACAGGGCTCTTCTTGCTCACTGCCGGGCTTGCCTGGGCCGCCTTCCGAGGATCGCTCTCGACCAGCTGGGTCGAGCTTGATATTGCCCTGCTGATCGCAGGCGTCGGCGTCTCGATGGGGCTGCCGACCGTGCCTACCGCTGTGCTGAATGCCGTCGCGCCGGCCGAGCTGGGCAAAGCATCCGGAATCAACTACATGGTGCAGCGCCTGGGCCCCGCCGTCGCAATCGCAGTCGCCAGTGCCGTGTTCGCCGCCTACGGTCACCTCGGCACTCCCGCGAGCGTCACCGGCGGCTTCAAGCCCGCGCTCGCCGCCTGCGCCGGCTTCGCGCTGCTTGCCGCACTCAGCGCGCTCGCCATCACACCGCCCAAGAGACAGGACACCCCCGCCGGCGCCGAGCCCGCCCGGCCCGAAACGACCATCACCGCCGTTGTGGACTAACAACAAGAAAAGGAGAAATCCCGGTGACCAGTCATAGGACCGGAACACGCGAGGAGTGGCTCGCCGCCCGGCTAGAACTTCTCCAGGCCGAGAAAGAGCAGACTCGGCGCGGGGACGAACTGGCTCGGCAGCGCCGAGAGCTACCGTGGGTCCGGATCGACAAGCAGTACCGATTCAACACCGACCAAGGCCCTGCGTCACTCGCCGATTTGTTCCAGGGGCGCTCGCAGCTGCTCATCTACCACTTCATGTTCGGGTCTGACTACACCGCGGGGAACCCGTTCTGCTCAGCGATCGCCGACGGCTTCAACGGCTCCGTCGTCCATCTCGCATACCACGACGTCACGCTCTACGCGATATCGCGAGCTCCTCTGGATAAGATACGGGCGTACCAGCGGCGGATGGGCTGGAGCTTCCCGTGGGCGTCCTCGTACGGCAGTGACTTCAACGCCGACTTCGGGGTTGCGCGTAGCAAACAGGAATGGGACGCGGGCGCCGTCAAGTACAACTTCTCTGTGCAGGATCTGCGCCCGCCTGCCGGTCAGGAGAGTTCCCTCGACTCGTGGAGCCAGTCCATGGTCGGCACGGACTGGGAGGCCTTCCAGCGCGAAGGACCTGGTATGAGTGCGTTCGCACGGCAGGACGGCGCCGTGTACCACACGTACTCGGCGTACGCCCGCGGACTGGACATCCTGTGGGGCACTTACCAGTGGCTCGACCGAGCGCCGCTCGGCCGCAACGAGACCGGCTTCTGGTGGCACCGCCACGACGAGTACTAGCCGAGGAAGATGTCCTCCAGCACGCCTGCATCGTTGACCAGTTGGTGCACCGGAACGTCGGCGGCGAAGGCGATCTCGCCGATCCCGCTCGCTTGATGCTCCCTGGACCAGCAGGGCGTGGTCGGTACCCGTCATCACCTGCAGCCCTCCATCACGCCTGCCGTTCCGGCAGGAAGTAGATGCCTGGGTCGCGCTGCACGCCCACTGCGGGCGGCGGCAGCAGGACGACGATGCCGCCGCCGCCGGCGCGCCGCTGAGGGCGATCCCCGGCGTTACGGTCACCGGCAGGCTAGAGGACGGTGAGCTCGACTACCACTGCAGTAACGTCACCATCGAGCGAATGGGCCCGACGCGGTTCCAGGCGGTCCGCGGCAGGTGATCAGCTTGTGCTGTACCGCTCAGCTAGTCGCGGAACCTAGGCCAAGAAAGCGGCAAGGTTGGCCTGAAACACCGCGTCCGGCAGATCGGACCTCTCGACCCCCCTAGAGCGCAGACAACCTCGCCAAGTCCAGGCCGCGCAGGCTGGCATGCTGAGTTCGTGCTGACAAGAGGGGTGGGGCGCACTACCTCGCACTTAGCGCAGGAACAGTGCTCGCTGATCTGGCATGCGGCGCCGGAGGACCGGGCCAGTGGATCGCAACACAACGCGTAGCATTGGTCATCGGCGTCGACCCGTCATCCGCAGGCCCGGGGCAAGCTCGCAAGCGGGCCGAGCAGGTTGGCCTGACGGACCGTTCCCTCTATCAGCAAGGCACATTTGCGAGCACTGGATTTGGCCATGGTGCCGCCGACGGGGCACTAAGCGTCGATAACGGCACCCTATCGGGCATCAGCGGCTAGGTTGCCGAGACGTACCTGACTGGCCCCGGAACGGACGAGTCCGGTTTCATGAGCAGACGAATCCGGCGTCGAAGATCCACGACGGATAGCTGGTGCGCAGCAAGCCGAGGTGGCCGTCCCAGTCCGCCGGCCCGAGCGCGGTTGCCGAGGCGAGCGTAATGTCGCCTCCGGCAATCGTGAATCCCCAGCTAAATCCAGCTACCGCCTGAACTTGGCGGGACAGCACCGCATCCGGCGAGATGCAGAGATAGCTATGACACTCCCAGCTCATGTCTTCTCGCGAGTCGCGGGAGGGTGCATCGAACAGCTCAGGCCGCGTTCCGTACCAGGCGAATGGAGTGTCCACTTCGTTGTAGATCGCGATGGGGTCCATCTCGAACTCGCTGGTCGCGGCGTCGGTGCAACGTACCATCTGAGTCCAGCCGAAGATAGCCGAGTATCCATCGGCCGGATAGGTGACGGTAGCCCGGCAGACCGGGAAGCCGCGGGTGAAGTCCACCGGCAGCCCGTAGCTGAGCAGCGGGTATCCGATGGCGTCGGGGTCAGTGTTCGGGCTGATCGAGACTGCGATGTTCCCGCTGATGCCCCGGAGCGAGAAGTCGATATGCAAATTGTCAACGGACGTCATGCGGCTATTTTCGCGGATCGGCTCGGTCCAGAACCAAATCACGAGTGTGGGGTGACTTGCGCGCTCACGTAGCCCGCTGTTGCGGACACGGCACCCGCCCAGTTTCCGGCCTGCGCGGTGTCTGTACTGGCGGGGCCGCTTGTGCGCAGATGCGTGACACGCCCCCGTATCCGCCGGCCGTCGCGAAGCACGGGCCGAGTCCTTGCTCGTGACCTACGTCAGGAAGGAGCAGCCGACATGGCAGACGCCATCAACGACCGGCCGGCTCGCGCTTACGCTGAAGCGCCGGTCGCAAGCGAGCAGCACTCCCGCCAACAGGCGATCGAGCAAATCGGGCGCAGGCAGCGTTACTGGATCGGCGCGGCGATATCCGCGCTCGGCATGTTCGTTCTCGCGGCCATTTGGGCGATCACGGAGTACCACGATGCAGGCGGGTGGCCAGCCCGCGGATTCAGTCAGAGTTCCGGGGTTCATGACGTGTGGAATATCTGGATCATTTACCCGGCCGTCGCGTGGCTGTTCCTGACGAGCGCCATGGGCTTGAGCGTCCACCTGTGCAGGCCGGTCTCAGAGGCCCAGATCGAGCGTGAGATCGAGCGCCATTCCACTGCGAATTGATCACCCTTGTGCCTGCACCCGCCGCCTAGCTGGAGGGCAGGCCGAAACTCGGTAGCACGCTGCCGTTGAATCGGGTCATCGCCTGGATGCGGTCGCCGCTGAGGGTGAGCACCAGGAGCCCGTTCGCCCGGTCGTCTCCTGGTTTCGGCGCATGCACATAGGCGCCGAAGGCCAGCTGGCTGTTGGCCCGGGTAGGGATAAGCCGGTATGTGCGGTCGCCCCGGAACGCGATCGCAATCAGGAAACGAACGATCTGGTCCCGACCCTGGTATTCCAGCGGCGCCGGAGGCATGGTCAGCCAGGCGTCGTCGGAGAACAGCGCGATGATGGCGTCCACGTCACCCGCCTCATAGGCGCGGGTGAATCGCTCGGTGAGCTGCATCTCGCGCGCTGACCCTGGGGGCGGGGGCCGTTCGGCCGCACCGGCGTTGTCGCGGCGCAAGTCGCCCGGGCGCGCTTGAGCGCACTATCCACTGACTGCTCGGTGGAGCCGAGGACACGCGCGGCCTCATCTGCGGCGAAGCAGAGCACGTCGCGCAGGATGAGCACGGCCCGCTGGCGCGGCGGCAGCCGTTGCGCCGCGGTTACGAAGGCCAGCGACATCGCCTCACGTGCCTCATACCGGGCCTCTGGCGCCGGGCTCGGCGTCCGGAAGGTTCTCCAGCAGCAAGTCCGGAAACGGCGGCTGTCAGCTGCACCAGGCCGATTTCGTCACCCGCGACGGCCATTCCCGAAGCATGCTCGTCCGCACCTGGGAGGAACCAGACGGCTCATGGGCAGCCTCTCCCATCGGCGGAGGCGGCGGCAGGCAACCCTACCGGAGCAGGCCCTGGGTCAACTTCACCGCGGAATGGAACGCGCAGCAGTTCGCCGCCGGCGGGCAGGTCACCGGCCAAGGCGGCGAAGCAGGCGACCTGGTCCGGCTGACATTCGCCGATGGGATCGCCATCGAAGACAACGTGGAGGACTGCGTTGTGCTGTTCTTCACCTCGCCCGATGTCGCCTTCCCTGCCAGAGTGGAAATCATCGACACCGCAGGTGACGTCCTTGCCGAGTACGACGAGTTCGACGACCTCGAATAACACCCGGCCATGCCGCCAAGGGCAAGGTCGGCACTGAGGTGAATCTCAGCGAAATAGATTCGAACAGCCGGGCTTTCTCTTGCCCGTCATGGACGTCGAGGCAGGCATGCGGACGAACAGGGCTATCTGGAGATGGGCGTGGAGCCCCGGGTAGAAGAGGTCTGACCGAAGATCACCTTTACCGGAAGCCTCCGCGTGATCACCCATCGAGCCGCGCTCCACTTCGATGTGGTCGTCGAACAGGCGAACGTCCTTGCCGCGCGTCGGTCCCTCCATCCAGCCGGCCCACTGCCCACTCAAGCGGAAGCGCAGCGAACAACATCACGTCACAGCGCTGGCCCTGCCAAACGCCGTGACCGCGCATCGTTCCCTCATACACGAAGCCCGCTCGGCGGGCCACCGCGACTGACTCCTCATTCTCCGCGACGATCGTCAGGAAGACGCGAGCTGCCCCCAGGTCGAACAGCCAGCGCGTGAGCAGGATCGCCGCTTGAGTCGCATAGCCGCGGCCTCTCGCATTTGGTGCGATCCAGTAACCGAACTGTGCTACGTCCTCTTTGGACCAGTCGTCGACCCCGCAGCAGCCGACCAGTTCGCCAGACCTCTCGTCCAGGATTGCGAACGCAACCCCAGAAGGTACTCCAGTCGCCGCAAACGCACGCCAGTTCAAGGCGAATTGATCGATGACGGTCTCTGCGTCCGTGGTCGAGGGTGGCGGGGCCGGGCGTCCTAGCCGGTCGTGGCTACCGTTATAGCGACGGATCGCTGGGTCGGCGCTTGCCTCGGCCATGAACCCGGCGTCTTCTCTCGACCAAGGGCGCAGGGTGACCAGGCCGTCAGAGACCGTCACGACTGGACTATCGGCAGGCATGTGACCATCTTGCCGCCGACGTCGGACTCGCTGAGGTGATCTACGTAACGTAGCCCTGCTCGAAATGGGTGAGGACGACGGCCGCGCGGGCGACGTCGCCGATCTCGCTGTGGCTGGCGGTGATGTGGTGAAGGGTGCGCCAGCGGCCGGTGAGCAGGGCGAACCGTCCGGCGGGCTGCCGGTGACTGCCGACGTCTACCCGTACACGGCCGGCTCCAGCGGCCTGACCCGCATCATCCCCGACCGCTACCACGAGGGCGGCCCCGCCGCTCTCTACGACCGGCTGGGCGTCCCCGAGGTTCGGGCGGCGATCCGCGCGGAACTGTCGGCCTTCGCCCGCTGGGCCGAGATGACGGAAGCGGTGAATGTGTGGCCGCTGGACACAACGGCCGGGCAGTTCATGGAAGGCCTGCGGTACCTGCTGGAGGGATTTCGGCAGGCGGCACTGACCGAGTTTCTGAGCTGGGCGCGCCGGTTGCAGGCCGACAGTGAAGCGCCGAACCGCGCTGACGTATTTGATCGCTGAATCCTGCGCGCGGTGCTCAACGTGGCGGGTGCACGCTGCCGCCGTGCCAGTCTTCCTCGATTCCGGCTTCGTCGGGATCGACGCCGAAGCTGCGGAGTTGCGGCCGTTCTCGGAGGCTGCGCTTGAGCTCGGCAAAGCCGGGGAAGGTGGTGAGGCCGACGACGTGATCCCAGAGGCGGACCGCGTCGTGCTCAGCAGGAAGGCGGCTGATCACCGGCCCGAAGAAGGCGATGCCGTCGGGTGGCTGGAACTGGACAATGGGGGTCCCGACATCTGAGCCGGTCAGCGAGAGGGCGTGGTCGGTCTCGGCTTGGATCTCGGCATCCCAGCCGGTGTCATCGAGCGCGTCGGCTAGCTCGGCGGGCAGTCCGGCCTGTTCAAGGAGCGGGGCGGCGAACTGGCGGCTGCCCCGGACCTGAGGGGTGAGCTGTCGGGCACCAGGAGAGTCGAAGATCTCGCTGCTGAACGCCTCATATAGTGGTCCGACGGCCTGAGCGCCGTGCTCGGCTCGTGCCCGCGCGGCCACGCGCAGCAGCCTGAGTCCGGCAGCATGCCCCTCCTCGTAGCCGGGCGGGAAGTGGGTGCCGTAGTCGATGCCGGCGTTGAGAAGCCGCAGGGAGATGAACCGCCAGTCGACGGTGTAGTCGCGCTGAGCTGACACCTGGCGAACCCACTTACTGGTAATCCACGCGAACGGACATACAGGGTCGAACCAGAAGCTGATGTCCGCGCGGGCGGGGCTGGCGGCGGTCATGGTCACGCCGCCGCGGGCCGGCGGACGTAGCGGACCAGGCCGAGGACGTCCTCGGGGACGAGTCGGCCGATGGCACCGCTGGAGTAGACGCTGACCACGACCTTGCCGGCCGGGCTCAGGACGAAGCCGGTGGACTGCAGGTAAACCGGGTCGGGGTTGACGAACGCGCCGGTCAGGTTGGCAATGGCCGCGGCGTCCGCGCCGTGCCCGACCGGAAAGGTCAGGCCGTGCTTGGCGATCAGGTCGGCGGTGGTGGGTTCGTCGTCGACTGACAGCGCGGCGACCTTGATTCCAGCCTCGGCCAGGCTGTCGTTGGCGCGCTGGAAGGCTCGCAGCTGGGCGTTGCAGTACGGGCACCAGGCTCCGCGGAAGAACAGCACGGTCCCGAAGTCGCCGGCCAGGGCGTCAGGCAGGGTCAGGACCGGCCCGCCCGGCGGGGTCAGGGGCAGGGCTGGAAACGTGGATCCAGGGCTGAGCAGTGACATGACGGCATGTCCTCCCTCACTGAGCCGGCCCGCGGTAGCGACCGGTATCGCTATCTGGCGCGGGCATCTACTGGTTAGCGGAGGGCCGAGCGCCGTCCTTACCCGGCCGAATCCCTGAGATACCTGCCTCCCCGGCCGACGGTAAGAATCTCGGGGCCCGTCACGCAAATGAATGTCAGAGCGGCAAGCACGGCCAGGCGGGCATTGGGCTGGCCGGTGCTGACCTGCGGTGGGGGGAGTGGCGAGACGGTGGCAGGAAGCCTGACAGGCAAGACGACACTGGTGACCGGCGCGGGCCGCGGGATTGGCCGGGCGACAGCCATCGGCCTGGCTGCCTCCGGCGCGGATGTGCTGGTAGTGGCGCGGTCAGCCGGCGAGCTCGCCGGCACTGTAGCGGCGTTTGAGGAGACTGGTCCGGGAACCGGCCATGCCCTGGCAGTGGTTGCGGATCTGGCCGATGGGCGGCAGCGGCAGCGTGTCATTGACGCCGTGCTGGCGCGGGGCCGGATCGATCTGCTGATCAACAACGCTGCCACGGTAGAACCACTGGGGTCCTCCGCCACGGTCAGCACTGCGGACCTGCGGGCCGCGTTCGAGATCAACGTGATCGCCCCGGCTGCCCTGACCGCCGCTGTTACCCCAGGCATGCTGGCCGCCGGCTGGGGCCGGATCGTCAACGTCTCCAGCGCGATAGCCGCCAACCCCGGCTCCATGATCCGCGGCAACGCCTACGCCGCCACCAAGGCCGCGCTCGAGGCCCACAGCCGCAACCTCGCCGCTGAACTGGCTGGCACGGGGGTCACTGTCAACGTCTACCGTCCCGGCGGCGTGGACACCGCCATGCAGGCCTGGATCAGGAGCCAGGACCCGGAGCGCATCGGCGCCGCGCTGCACGAACGCTTCCGGCGCAGTTACGCCGACGGGAGGCTGCTGACACCGGCTGAATCAGCCCAGGCGCTGGTCGGTCACCTGATCGGCCCCGACGGCGACCAGACCGGAGCCATCTGGAACTTCACCAGCACCGTTGCCGCCTGACGCCTCAGTCGAGCCGAGCCCTCGACCGGGTTCTGCGAGGGCTTGACGGCTGGCTCAGGCGTCCGTGACCGCCGGACGGGCTTCTGTGTCTGGGTGGTGTCGGCGGACGAGTAGCCACCGGGCCGCCGGTGCGGCTGCGGTGAGGGTGGCGATGATGATCGCGGCGGGGATCACCGCGCCGCTTCCGGTCGTGCCGGAGACGGGCGCGATGGCGGCGCCGAGGAGAAATGGCAGGGCGCCGAGGTCGCCCGAGGCGGTGCCGGCGATGGCGCCCTAGCCGGCGAGGGCGAGCGCGGCCGCATTTGGCCGCATCATGCCAAGTGCGGAAACGAACACTAACCGCGCGACCAGCAAGCCGACTAACGGTGGGTGACCGGCCACCGCTATGGCGAGCACGCCGATGCCGCCAGCAAATTGGGCGGCGAGGGCGGCGTGCACCAGGGTGGCCGGAGAGTGCCGCCGCACCAGCCGGGCGCCGACCTGCGACATTGTCGTCAGGCCTAGCGCGTTGATCGCGAAAGCCAGGCTGAACAGTTGCGGGCTGCGTCCATAGGCGTCTTCGACGATGAACGGCAGCGCTGAGATGTAGGTGATAAGCGCTGCATTGCTGAGCCCGATGGCCAGCGCGTTGCCGAGGCACTGCCGGTCGCGCAGCAGCCTGCGGGAGTCAGCGCGCAACTGACGGCTACCTCAACCCGCTGTTCGCGGGCGCGGCAATGTCTGCCAGTTCGCTGATCGTGGTGGCCAATAGCTTGCGCCTGCTGCGTTTCAAGCCAGCCCCGGCCAGGCGGCAGGCCGTCATGGCAGCCCTTGCCCAGGCAACATGGGCAACTGGCCGAGCCGATGCGCTAGCTGAGGACGGCCAGTGACCGCTGCGCCTGCCGGAACAAGCCACGCGCCAGCCGCGGTCGCGCGAGGGCGGCTCAGCGACGCGGTCCGCGCCGCGGCGGGCCCGTTGATCTGCGCGGTCATTCTGATTGCCCTGCTCTCCACCTGGGTCGGCATCGGCGGTGTCGGCACCCTGACCCGGATCCGGCTGCAGATCAGTCTTGCGGCGGTTCCGATGCGGGCCTACACGAAGCAGGCGGCCTCGAGGATCGGTACCGCAACCACGTTCCTCACCATCCGGAATCTCAGTGGAACGGCCGATGCACTCGCCGCCGTCCGCAGCCCAATCACCCGCCGTGCGGTCCTGATCGAGCGCACCGGACTGGCGGGACGCACGATCACGGTCAGCAGCCTGGGGATCCGGCCCACGGCACGCTTACCCTGAGCCCGTTCGGAGCCGATATCGTCCTCCGCGACCTCGCTCCGTTCGAGAACCTGCAGACCGTGCCGCTGATCCTGACATTCCGCCATGCCGGCACCGTCACCATAGACGCCGCCGTTACTGCGCCAGGCGCCCCGTGAATCGTCGCGAGCCGAGCGCTGGTCACGGCGCTGGTGCGGCGGCCCGCGGCCATCCTGAGCTCGCCGACGGCCGAGCGCGGCAGTTGTGTGTCCTGATACCATGTGCTACAAATAGCACATGGTATCAGTCGGAGTGCGTGAGCTTCGTCAGCGCGCTAGCAGCTTGCTGCGCCTGGTCGAACAAGGCGAGACGGTCGAGGTCACCGACCGCGGCCGTCCGGTGGCCCTGCTGACGCCTATACCTGAGGGAAGCCCGCTGGAGCGGATGCGAGCCGCTGGCGACGTCGAGCCGGCGACGGCTGACCTGGACGATATGCCTGAGCCGCTGGTCCTGCCGCCAGAAACCGAGCTCCCGTCACGCGTGCTGGCGCGACTGCGCCGGGAAGAGCGTTAATGGCGGCCACGTACCTGGATTCCTCCGCGATCGTGAAGCTGGCGGTACGGGAGGACGAGTCGCTTGCGCTGCGCCGGTACCTGCGCCGCCGTCGGCCGCTCGTCTCAAGTTCGCTGGCCCGCACCGAGGTATTGCGGGCCCTGCTGCCAGGCGGGGGCGGCGCGGTCGCCGCCGGCCGGAAGGTCTTGAATCGGCTAGATCTGGTGAAGATCAGCTCCGGTGTTCTCGACGAGGCTGGCGTGCTGTTGCCCGGCGACCTGCGGTCGCTGGATGCTATCCATCTGGCCACCGCCCGCAGGCTGGGCCAGGATCTCGGGGCGATAGTTACCTATGACGAGCGGCTGGCTGACGCGGCAACACACCTGGGCTACCGTGTCGCGGTGCCCAGGTAGGGCTGGGAGCCCAATGTGATTTCGTCAGGGGGTGCTGAGTTGGTGCTGACCAGGCGACGGTCAACAGGCTATCTACCTGCGGAAACTGCTCGGGCCTCCTCGAGCTTCACGATATTTGAAGGAACGAGCGAGATTCAGCGCATGATCATCGGAAGGGCCGTCACCGGGCTTGACGTGCGGTAATAGCCGCAGGTCATGACGCTTGCGCGGATCTTCGACGGCCCGGTGAACTCCGGTTCATGACGTTCGGCCGTTTGCCCGCCGACGCTCCGGCGTTCCTGATCTTGCACGGCGACGACCGCATCATCCCGCCCGCGCAGACCCTCGCCTTGCACCAGGCGCTGCGGGAAGCTGGCGCGGACAGCACCTACCACCCGCTGGCCGACGCGGGCCACGGGATACTGTCGCTCAACCGGGCCAGGCCCGGCAGTTGACCTCCGCCCAGGTGCTGACGCTGATCGCCGAGTTCCTCGACCGGCCACTGCGGACCTGACGCGTCGGTCCACACGCCGGCGTAGCTGTACTGGACCCGATCAAAGACCGCTTGCGCCGACGATCGCCGGCCCGCTGGGCCTTTGAAGGCTCACCGTTTACCGGTTTTGTCATGCGCCTGTCTACTTGTCGGCCGCCAGGCTTGCGAGTTGTGCGCGGGCCGCGGCTACCAGTTCCTCGTTGGTGTTGGCGTGGCCGTCCAGGCCCCAGCCGCCATCGGGTGCCTCAGTGAGGAGCACCCAGGTCCGGCTGGTTAGGCCTGGGTCACCGGCGGCCTTGGCAATGATCGCGGTCAGTCGCTCGACCACGGCGAGCTGCTTGCCGCGGTCGAGAGCGCCAGCGTTGGTCAGGACCTGGACGCGCACGTAGTTGGTCTGGCCATTGACGTTGGCCAGGCTGCCCGCGGGCAGGTCGTGAACGAACGCCGCGGTGTTCTGCCGGAACATGGGGATGTCCGGTACCTGCTCGACCGCCATCAGCGCGGCCGCGAGATTGGTGGCTAGCTGGTGCTCGTCGGCGAACGTCCCGGCCGTCGCGTAGACGTCGATCATCGGCATGGGCAGTGCTCCTTCGGTTAACTGGGCTACGGCAGGGCGGAGGCTCGGGGGCCGCGGCTGGTACGTCGCCTGGCGGCCATCATTTCTCGGGCGCCAGCACGTGACAGAAGGCGACGACGCGGCGCGTTATCACCGCCGTTGACAGGTCGCTCAAGTCTTGGCGCGCATCGCAGCCGCCTGCCGGTCTGACGTTGCGGCGAGCCACAAGAGAGCGTGAGCCTGAGCCTGATTCACTGATGCGCTATTGCTGCATCTCCGACGTTAAGCTTGATTGATGCGTACCACCATCCGACTTGACGACGACGTCGCGGCCGCCGCGCAGCGCCTCAGCCGCGAGGAGCACATCGGCCTCGGCGAGGCTGTCAACAGGCTCGTTCGCGCCGGGCTGCGACCTGGACGGTCAAAGCCGCGGCGGCCCTTCCAGCAGCGCACCGCCAAGCTTGGGCTGCGGGTCGACGTGTCAGATGTGGCGGACGCTCTCGAGCTGCTTGATGGCGCTGAGCATCCATAGATGATCGTCGATGCGAACGTGTTGCTGTACGCGGTCGACACGGGCAGCCCTTTTCACAAGTCGGCCAAGGACTGGCTAGAGAGTTCTCTGAACGAGCCAGCCCGTATTGGGCTGCCGTGGGCATCGCTGCTGGCGTTCCAGCGCATCTCGACCCATCCGCGGGCGTCCGCCAGCCCGCTCAGCCCGAGCCAGGCCTGGTCATTCGTGGCGGATTGGCTCGATGCCGACGCGACGTGGGTGCCGGTCCCCGGCGAGCGGCACGCGGAGATTCTTCGTGACCTCATCGTGGCGGGGGACCTGCGCGGCAATCTGGTCAGTGATGCTCACCTGGCAGCGCTTGCGATCGAGTATGCCCTAGGGGTCTGCTCGGCGGATTCTGACTTTGCCAGGTTTCCGCAGATCAGCTGGGTGAACCCGTTGCATTAGCCTGCGGCCGAGTGCTCAGACGGCCAGGTCACGTCGGCACCCACTGGGCGGACGCCAAGGATGCGGTCGGTGCTGAGCTGGTGCTGACAGACGCATGGTGGTCAGCCCCTCTACCTGCGGAAACTGCACGTACGTCCACGAAGCTGCACGATTTTTGAGGGCACGTCGGAGATCCAGCGCATGATCATCGGTAGGGCCGTCACCGGGCTTGACGTAAGGTAATAACCGCAGGTCAGGGCGCTGGTGCGGATCTTGGAGAACCCGTGAACACGGGTTTCTGGCGGTCGGCCGTTTGCCCGTTATTCATGGTTGGTTCCCGTCAGTTCCCGATAGCGTGCTGAGTTGGTACTGACGCCTAACGGTTAAGGTAGCTGTTCCGCCCGAGCCTCACTGGGAGTCAGCCCGCCTATCGTGGTCCGGCACCGGCCAAGCTATGTCCTACGTGCCAGGCGGGACAGAGACCGGCACCCAAATGTGAATGCCCGCCCGCGACACACGCCCAATCCTCGGACAACAACGGCAAGGGCTCCACCAACTGATCGTGAGTCAGACCCAAGAATTCGACGAGAGCGCTGCGGCTGCATTCCCGCTAGTCCCCGGCCATCACGGTAAATGTGAATCCAGCGCTCGTCGGACGGCGCAGCGGAATGTCGCACCTGATCCGGCGCAGCGCCTCGTTCCTGCTGAGGCCGAGCCCCTGCGCGATGAGCCGTTCCGGGCGCACCGGGACCGGATCCTTGAAGACGACCTCCACCTGGACCGGCCACGCCTCGACGATCCATACCGATGGGATGTCCAGGCGCCATGCCCCCGTCCAGTCCAGGGTGAAGCGGTTGCGTCGGGCGAGCCACGGATCCAGCAGCCTGGCGGCCACCAGATCCGGATCATTGACGTGATAGCCGTGGAGCTCGGCCAGATCGAAGGATCTGACCGGTGCTCGCTCGTGCACGGTGAGCTTGCTCGTCCGATCGCAGGACACACAGCGAACCAGCAGCCACACGTCCAGCAGCTTGCCGTTGGCGTTGACACGGAACCTGCCCTCGCCGGCGGTGGCCGACTCCGACCGGCAGTCCACGCACCGCAGCGACACCAAAGGAAGCCTGGTCCGGCGAACTACCCAGGGCAGCACGGTATGAGGTTGTGAAGACATGATCTCTCTAGACCTGACACAAGGCCGATGACGCGCGGCCTCAGACGCTGCATGACCAGGCGCACAAGGGCAGCCCGGCGGAGCCGACGAGAGGGTCGGCTACAGGTGAGCGGTAGAAGGTGTCAGGTCTACAGGGCAGGCATGGTTACGCCGTTGTCCTCTGTCCTCACTGGACGGGTCGCAGCCAACCTACGGGAGCGCGGAAGCAAGGCTCAAACGGTTTTCCGACCCGAAACGCAAGGCTGCCGCGACTGCTCAGCCGCGAAGGCGAGGGCGCTTCGCGCCGTACGGGCCGCAGCCTCCTCAGGCCCGCCGGTGGGGCGTTACAGCCCGGCACATCTGGCCTGGCGCAAGCTCGCAAGCGCGCCGAGCAGGTTGGCCTGACGGACCGTTCCGTCTATCAGCAAGGCACATTTACCAGCACTGGACTTGGCCATGGTGCCGCCGACGCGGCGCTGAGCGTCGACGCCATCCAGTACGCCTCCGACAAAACCGCGGTGTTCCGCGAGGCATACCGCATCCTGCGCCCACGGGGGCGGCTGGCGTTCTGCGCATTCGAGGTGGACCCTGAGCGGGTCGCAGGGATACCTGTTCTCGGCGTCGACCCTGTGCCCGACTACGCCCCGCTGCTCGCGACTGCGGGCTTTGCAATCGACTCGTACCAGGAATCTGCCGGCTGGGCAGATCGAGTGCCAGCGACCTTTGGCGCCGTCATGGAAGCGATGCCGACGCTCACTGACGAGATGGGCGAGGCTGCGGCGGCGTCCCTGCAGATGGAAGCGGCGCCGACCCTTCAACTCCAGCCTTACCGGCGCCGCGTAATCGTCCACGAACTACGCCTCGAACGCTGACCTCCGTTGGCGACTGCGGACCAGCCCGCACTGGGGGCCGGGTCATCGATGTTCGGCGGACACATCCGTGCGGGCGATTCCGCGCCCGCGTGTGGTGCTGAGCTGGTGCTGACAAGCGGGGTGCTATCAGGCCACCTCCACGAGCTTCACGGTATGAAGGAACGAGCGAGATTCAGCACATGATCATCGGTAGGGCCGTCACCGGCTTGACTTGCGGTAATAACCGCAGGTCATGGCATTCGTGCGGATCTTGGAGCGCCATGGCCGGCAGCGTGAGACGTGGCATGGCGAGCGAAGTAGTCCGGCGGGTCGATGCCCGTGTTGGGCTACCAGGTCGTGAAGGGGGGCGCGGGGGACTCACGCCGGGAGGATGACGGGAAACCGGTGCGCGGGAGTCGAGGCAGACTGTGGCTATGCCAACGGAGCGACACGTCGAGGTCAACGGGCACGAAGCTGGCGACGAGGCGATCGCCGTGCTCGATCATGAGGGCTGGGGCCACTTCACCGCGATGCAGGTGCGTGACGGCGGTGCCCGGGGCCTCGATCTGCATCTCGCCCGGCTTGCTGCCGCGCACCGGGAGATTTACGGAAGGCCGCTTCACGCAGACGTCGTCAGGGCGCATATCCGTCACGCGCTCAGCGGCCGGTCGGATGCGAGCGTCCGGGTCTATGGCTACTGGGGTGGCGTGATCCTGACCGTTCGCAATCCGCAGCAGATGCCCGACCGCCCGCACTCCATGACGGCTCAGCATTTCCAGCGGCCGCTCGCGCGGCTCAAGCATGTCGGCAGCTGGGGGCAGGGCAGATTTGCTGACATCGCGACGGCCGCTGGCTTCGACGAGGGCCTGCTGATCGACGAGACCGGAAGGATCTCCGAGGGCACCATCACCAACGTCGGGTTCTGGCGCGATGGCTCCGTAGTCTGGCCGGCCGCGCCCAAGCTCGACGGCATTACCATGCTGGTGCTGCAAAGGCAGCTGAGACTGGCTGGCGTCCCGCAGATCGAGGCGGTCGTGCGCGTCCAGGATCTGGCTTTCTACCAGGGCATGATCCTGTGCAACTCGCGCGGCTGGGCGCCCGTCAGCCGGGTGGACAACATCTCGATAGCGGCCGACGACGCGTTCACGGACGTGGTCTCGACCGCATACGACAAGTGCCCACTCGACCAGATCTGACGCTGCGACGCGGCAGCGTTGTTATCGCCAGCGGAAGTAAGGAGATGTCAGGCAACATCGCCGCGCTCAAGCAGAACCTGGAGGCGAGCGGCCGCACCACGGCACCGTGAGCCCAGTCCGCGCAGCTCCGACTCTCCGCGGTGCGGCCCGAAAGGCCCGTGGCCGGCTGCTCAACCGCGCTTGGTCACTCCCAGTCCCAGCGGAACAGCCGGATCGCCAGTCCGCCACAGAGCACGGCGTAGACGGCCATGACGAGAAGCGCGGCTGTGTCGGGCCAATGCCCAGCGATCGACGCTTGCACCGCCCGGACGCCGGCGCCGAGCGGCGTGTAGTCGCTGATCGTCCGCAACGTCGGCGACATCTTGGCCCTGGGGGTCCACAGCCCGGCGAAGAACATCAGCGGGAACAGCACCAGCGTGGAAACTGCCTGGGCCACCTGCTCACGTGGAGCCAACGCGGTGATGAGCATCCCGATCGCGAGTACGGCTACGGCGACTAGGAGCAAGGAGAGCACGAGGCCGCCGATCTGGCCTCCGACCGAGGCCCCGCACGCCACCCCGATCACCAGCATCACTACGTCGACGACCACTCCCACTCCGAGGTAGATCACGGCTTGGACGCCGAGAAGTCTGGCGGGCCGCACCGGAGTCGTTGCCAGGCGGCGCAACACCCCCTTCTCGCGGTAGCTGGCGAGGACTGACGACAGCATGATTACTCCGGATTGGAGCAATGCGAACATCATCAAGATCGGCAGGTAGGCGTCGAGGTAGCTGATCCCACCGAGCCCCTTGTCCGGGTGGCGAGTGCCGGGTAGGACACCGAGCACGACGATGGCAGCCACCGGGAGCAGCGCGATGAACAGCACTGCACCGGGGTTGCGAGTCAGTAGCACCGCCTCGGTTCGCGCCATGGTCCAGAACGGTCGGCGGCGCAGGACCGCGCGCTTGTAGTTCTCCCTAGGTGGCGCCGTGGCAGTCATCTGACGCCCTCCGTCCCGGTCTCCGGCGGCCAGGATTGGTCCTCCGAGCTCGGACCTCGCTCGGTGATGGCAAGGAAGGCGTCGTCCAGGCTGGGCTGCTCGACGCGAAGGTGGAGGGCCACCATGCCGAGCCGGACGAGCATTGCGGTCACAGCAGCGAGCGCCTCGGTGTTGCCGACGACGAGGACCTCCTTACCGTGGCGGTGGACCGACTCCACCTCGGGGAGCCCAATGAGTATGCCGTCGTCGATCGGTTCGGACGGCACGAACCGAATCCGCTGCTCGACTGCGATGCGCGACGTGAGCGCGGCTGGCGAGCCGAGCGCGGTGACCCGACCGGCATCGATGACCGCCACTCGGTCGCAGAGATGTTCGGCC
This sequence comes from Streptosporangiaceae bacterium, assembly GCA_030041275.1. Classification (GTDB taxonomy): domain Bacteria; phylum Actinomycetota; class Actinomycetes; order Streptosporangiales; family Streptosporangiaceae; genus JAJYUU01. The sequence goes on along the minus strand of JASHOE010000201.1, from coordinate 3,355 downwards.
TCGGCCATAAAGTGAGTGACGAGCAGGATCGTCACGCCACGGTCTCGGATGGTCTCGATGAGGCCCCAGGTGTCGTGCCGCGCTGCTGGGTCGAGGCCGGTGGTGAGCTCGTCGAGGATGGCTACCTTAGGGTCACCGATCAGCGCCAGGGCGATTGAGAGGCGCTGCTGCTGCCCCCCCGACAGCTTGGCGAACCGGGTCCGCAGCTGCGGACCGAGGCGGAGCACGTCGACCAGGTACCGCCAGTCGGCTGGACGCTCGTAGAAGGAGCTGAACAGCTCGAGCGCTTCGCCAACCCGAAGATTGGGCTGCAGCTCGCTGCGCTGGAGCTGAACACCCAAGTCGGTCCTGACCTTGTCGCGTTGGTCGATCGGGTCGTAGCCGAAGACACGCACCGAGCCGCGGTCCGGCCGGCGCAGCCCGCTGACGCACTCCACCGTTGTCGTCTTCCCTGCGCCGTTCGGCCCAAGTACGCCGAAGATCTCTCCCTCGTTCACTTCGAACGACACGTCGTCTACGGCGATCTTCTCGCCATAGGCCTTGTGGAGCCGCTTCACCTCGATGACTGTCACCCGTACCGTCCTCTCTGCGGAACTGCTCATGTCAACGGGGGCCGGATACCGGGTCCTCCACTGGTCTAAGCGACGCGCCGTAGCTTATCTGGTATCGGTGTGATAAGCAACGCAACGTCGCTAGACTGGAAGCCATGGATCGCCAGGTAGCCAGGGACGACAACGTAGGCGCCGCTCACCGCTCGCGTCGCCGGGGCGCCGAACTGGATGACGCCCTATTGGAGGCTGCTTGGGCAGAGGTGAAAGCCGTCGGCTATACCAAGCTCACCATCGAGCGCGTCGCCGAGCGCGCCGTGGCGCACAAGACGGTGATCTACCGCCGCTGGCCCAACCGGGGCGCGCTCGTCCAGGCTGCCCTTCGACACCGCCTCGGGCTCCTCGCCGGGGACCTTCCCGATACCGGCGACCTCCGCCAAGATGTGATCGTCATCCTCTTCCGCTACCGCGACTATCTGGTCGAGATCGGCCGCGACATCATCCACGGGCTCGTCAGCGAAATGGCCGACCTTTCCCAAGACCTCTATCCCGCCATTTCCGACGCGGTCGTCATTGCACTCGAACGAGCAGCGGAACGGGGTGAGGCACGAGCTGACCGCATCACGCCCCGGATAGCCGCGCTCCCTGATACTCTGCTCCGCCACGAAGTGCTCTCGCCAAGAGGCGACGCATCCGACGCCTCGATTGCCGCCATCATCGACGAGGTTTTCCTCCCCCTGGTGCAAGGCGCTGCGAGCCCGCAGTAACGCGCTCGCCCTGAACCCTGGTAACGCCCGTCGCCGCTGTCCGTGTTGGTCCCGAATCGAGTACCGGCCGACGTTTGCCGCCGCTAGTGATCGCGTGCGGCCGGCATACGGACGAGCCGCGCCGGGAGGAGCTCGAGAATCTCAGGGCCTCACGGCGCCGTCCGCTCGTGGTCCCCAGGCTTGGGCCAGGTTCCCTTGCCCTTAGCAAGGTATGTACAATATAATGTACATGTGGAGGTGGGCCATGAAGGTCATGTCGATGTCGGAGTCCAGGGCAAACTATGCGGCCACGCTGGATTCGGTGATCAACGACCAGGAAGAGGTTGTCATCACCCGGCCAGGCGGCGAGAACGTCGTCATGCTTCCTCAGCGGGAGTATGAGTCCATGCGGGAAACCCTTTACCTCATGGCCAGCCCGGCAAACCGGCGGCGGATCTCCCGCTCCATCGAGCAGCTCGACCGCGGGCGCGGCCAGGTCCATGAGCTCATCGAGGCCGACGAGGACGACGGGTGAAGGTCACGTTCTCCGATGATGGCTGGGACGACTACATCTACTGGCAAACCCAGGACCGCAAGACTCTCCGGCGAATCAACCAGCTGATCGAGGACATCTCCCGGAATGAGAACGCGGGGATCGGGAAGCCTGAGCCGCTCCGACACGAGTGGGCTGGATGGTGGTCCCGCAGAATCACCCAGGAGCACCGTCTCGTCTACCGGGTAGTCGACGGCGGGGTCGAGATCGCGATCTGCAGGTTCCATTACGGCAAGTAGCGGTTCCGCCGGAACGCCTCAAGCAGACGAGAGTCTGGTGAGTCGGCTGCGCGACGTTAGCAGCGTCAGAACTTATTTGATGCCCTTCGCCCGTAGCCTGGTGTGCACACTGTCCGGGCTGGCTGGCCGTTCTGTCACCAATATCCGCGGTCGCGTGCTGAGTTGGTGCTGACAAGCGACCGTCGACCAGCCCATCTACCTGCGGAAACTGCCCGTACCTCCATGAGCTTCACGATTTTCGAGGGTACGTCGGAGATCCAGCGCATGATCACTGGAAGAGCCGTCACCGAGCTCGACGTGCGGTAATAACCGCAGGTCGTGGCGCTGGTGCGGATCTTGAAAGGGCCCGCGGCGAGCCCTGGCACCTGATCGTGCACGAGGACGTCTTGGTGTTCGCCTCGGCCGGTTCTCCCGGCGGTTCGCGCGAACTCAAGGGTGCTCAGGGCGAACCCAGTGGTGCATCACGGCGATTGTCCCACGCTGACCGTTGGGTTGGCGGCGAACTGGGGCGGCTGCCTGATGTGCCGATCCAAGCAGGTGCTGGGCGTTGACCGCGTAGCCGATCCCGGCTTGATCGCTGATGCCGAAGATCTGGTCCGCAGTGGGTTGCGCGTGCAGGAGGGCGGCAGCGGCTTGACGGGGAGCGGCCCGTCATCCCCCGATCTCCTAGCCGCCAGGGACAGGGAGTGGCAGGACGCGCGCCATAGTGAGCGAAGTCTGGTGCGTGAGATGTACCTCGGCTTGGGACCGAAGATGGTCGCGCAGTTCTTCGGTGAATTCCCGGCGTGTGTCATCCGGCCAGTTCAGGGAGGTTGCTCTGGTGTTCTCCACGCCGACGACGGTCTCAGCAGGCCGGACGATCCGTTGCGTGTGCGTCTTGTGGATGGGCGTCTCGAACAAGCCGGTGCGCGCGATGATCTTGGTGTCGGCAAAATGCGGCTGCCATATCCGGGCACCATGGTCTTCATTGCGGGCGGCCCACATGCCTTTCAGGGCGGCGGCGAAAGGGTCGTCGTAGCGCTCGATGGTCTCCAGCAGAGCGAGCCAGCCGCCAGGCCGCAGGAGCCGTGCAGGCTTGCGGAACATGACCTCGGGATCGACCCAGTGAAACGCCGTGCCCGAGACGATGAGGTCAAAGGAGCCATCGGCAGCTGCGAAGTCCTCGAACGAGACAACCTGGAACGAGACGGCCCGGCCGTCCAGACGGTGCCGCGCCGTGGCGATCATCGAGCGGCCGATGTCGATCGCCGACAGGCTGAATCCGAAGCC
>JASHOE010000200.1 GCA_030041275.1 Streptosporangiaceae bacterium | reverse complement strand
GCGGCCGGCTCCTCGGCCAGCGTCTCGGCGAGCAGCCGATCCGGGTCCTGGCCCGCCCGCTCGGCCTCGGCGCGCCCGCCGTCGGTGAGCCAGCGGCCGACCTGAGCGGCATCCACCTCGGGGTGGAACTGGACCGCCAGATGCGGTCCGGCGCTGTACGCCTGGACGCACAGCTCGTTAGTCGCCAGCAACCGCGCGCCCGGCGGCAGCAGACACCGATCGCCGTGAAACTCGAGCCACGGGCCTGGTTCGATCAGCCCAGGATCGGCGGTCTCAACAGTCACCCAGCCGATCTCGCTGCGGGGCGCAGCCTCGACCTGGCCACCGAGCGCCACCGTCAGCGCCTGCGCGCCGAAGCAGATGCCCAGGACCGGGATCCCGGCCGCGTCGGCCTGCCGAAGCCAGTCCAGCTCAGCGCCGATCCAGTCCGCGATCCGGTCCTCGTAGACCGACCACGCCGCACCGAGCACGACGACGTGACCCACTCCGTCGAGCGGCGGCAGCGGTCCCTCGCGCGGGAACAGGTGTGTGCTCAGCTCGGCGCCGCGTGCCACGAAGGCGTCGGCGACGAACCCGGCCTCGTCGATCCGGTGGTGGCGCACCACGATGACGCGCATCTGCTAGCTCCCTCCGCGGCCTCCGACCGCTCGCCGTGGGCCGGCCCACGGCCAAAGTCAAGACCATTGTCGGGGAACGCAGGATACCGGCCGACCAGCCGCTCGCTTGGGCTCAGTCCCGAGGACGCCAGAGCGATACCCGCACGGCGGAAAAAGCCGGTGCGCGCCGACGACCATCTCGCCAGGATGAAGGCATGGCCTGGCAGCTGACGGACAGCCTGGACGAGTTCGAGCGCGCGGCGGCTGAGCTGCGCGCGGACCCGGTGCGGCAGACGGTGCCGCTGTCCGTGCTCGAGAACCTGCGGCACGCGGGACTGTCGAGGTACGGCGCCGAGCCGCCGCTGTTCGGCTGGCACGAGCGGGACGACGGAACCGTCGATGGTGCGCTGCTGCAGACACCGCCGTTCCCGCTGCTGCTGGCCATCCTGCCCCCCGGATCGGTTCCCGGCCTGCTGGCGGCGCTGGCCGACAAGCGCGGCCTGCCGACGGCGGTCAACCTCGGCACCACCGATGAGGTCGGCTTTCTGGCCGACTGGATCGCCGTGACCGGCGGCACCGGCAAGGCCACGAACAGGAGCCGGCTGTACGTGCTCGGCGAACTGGTGCCGCCAGACCCCGCGCCTGACGGTATAGCCAGGGCCGCCGGCGAGCCGGACGTCGAGTTGCTCGTCGACTGGTACGAAGCGTTCGGGGTCGAGGCCGAAGCCGCCGGCCCGGAGGACGCCCGGCGCGGCGTGGCAGACCGGCTGAGTCACGATGGGCAGATGCTGTGGGAAAACGACGGCCAGCCAGTCGCGATGGCAGGGCTCAGCCGCATTGTGGCTGGCGTCGCCAGGGTGACCGGCGTCTACACACCGCCTGCCCACCGGCGGCACGGATACGCGGCCGGCGTCACAGCCGCGATCAGCCGTGCCGCGCTGGCGGCTGGAGCGCGCAGCGTGGTGCTGTTCACTGACCTGGCGAATCCGACCAGCAACGCGCTCTACCAGCGACTCGGCTTCCGACCGGTAGAAGACCGGGTGCTGCTCCGCCTCACGTCGGGGCGCGACGTCACGGCGCAGAAGGGAACGGCGTCGTTACCGTCATGAGAATCGCGATTGTGGGCGGTGCCGGCACGCTGGGCCGGCACATCACCGCTGAACTGACCGGCCGCGGCCACGAGGTCCGGGTGCTGAGCCGCAGCAGCCCGGCGTTCCCCGTCGACCTCGTCACCGGAGCGGGTCTGAAGCCCGCGCTGGACGGCTGCTCCGTGGTGGTCGACGCGAGCAACGCGCAGCGCAAGGCGCAAGAAGTCCTGGTCGATGGCTCCGCCAGACTGCTGGCGGCAGAGCGCGAGGCAGGTGTGGGGCACCACGTCTGCGTCTCCATTGTCGGCTGCGACCGGGTGCCCGTCGGCTACTACCGGGTCAAGACCGCCCAGGAGGAGCTGGTGCAGGGCGGCCCGGTGCCCTGGACCATCGTCCGGGCTACCCAGTTCCACGAGCTGGCAGCGTCACTGTTCGCGGCGTGCGCCAAGTACCGCCTGCTCCCCGCCCCGCACCTGCCGTTGCAGCCGATCGCGGCGGCCGAAGTCGCCGCGGCAGTAGCAACCGTGGCCGAGGGCGATCCGGCCAGCGGCCGGGTCCAGGTGGCCGGCCCGGAAGTCAGCAACGTCGCCGAACTAGCCCGCACCTGGCGGTCGGGGACGGGCCGACGAGCGAGCTTGGTGCGAGTGCCGCTGCCCGGCAGGCTGGGCCGCGAGCTGCGGGCTGGCGCCCTGACCACCAACCAGGCTGACTTCGTGGGGTCGGTCATGTTCCGCGACTGGCTCGCCACCGCGGACGAGCACTGAGCGGCAGGGTTCGCACGTTATCCGAACGAATATTTGACCGACTAGCTTATTGTCGAACGTATGAGCGTGGCGCTGCAGGAATCGCTGCTGGATATCACCGAGAGTCCGGGACCGGGTCCGCTCGGCCAGCTCGCTCGAACCGAACTGGACCGCGGCGCCTGGATCGACTTTCTGCCCGGCTGGATGGCGGGCGCCGACGCGCTCTTCAGCAGGCTGCTGACCGTCGTGCCATGGCGAGCCGAGCGGCGCTGGATGTACGAGCGGGTCGTCGATGTCCCGCGGCTGCTGTGCTTCTACGACGCCGGCGAGGAACTGCCCGACCCGCTGCTGACTGCGGCCCGCCAGGCACTGAACGAGCATTACGCAGCCGAGCTCGGCGAGCCGTTCGTCACGGCCGGCCTGTGCTTGTACCGGGACGGCCGGGACAGCGTCGCCTGGCACGGCGACACGATCGGCCGGGGCAGCACCGAGGACACGATGGTCGCCATTCTTTCTCTCGGCACGCCGCGGCCGCTGCTGCTGCGACCGACGGGCGGCGGGCCGACCCGCCGCCACGACATCGGTCATGGCGACCTGCTCGTGATGGGCGGCAGCTGCCAGCGCACGTGGCAGCACGCAATTCCGAAGTCCGTCCGGCCGACCGGGCCGAGAATCAGTGTCCAGTTCCGCCCGACGGGCGTCCGTTAGCTACCGCCGTCCGGTAAGCGACGCTTCGGTAGGTCTTCGATCCACGATTGACGCCGCGGGCGCCCGGGCAGGGTAGCCCCATGACCGCCGACGGCCCCGAACCCCCGCCAAGTCACTCGGCGGACGTCGCCGCGCCACCAGTCGCAACCGCGATGCCTATGTCTTTGTCGCCAGGCGATCCGCGCCAGGCACGCCTAGACTTGGCGGACGTGCGCAGCCAGGCCATCTCGCCTTACCCGCCGATCGCCGACTACGCGTTCCTGTCCGACTGCGAGGTCACCGCCCTGGTGGCGCCGAGTGGCGCTATCGAGTGGATGTGCCTGCCCAGGATGGACTGCCCGAGCGTTTTCGGCGCCATCCTGGACCGCGACGCGGGCCGGTTCCGGTTCGGTCCGGAGAACATCTCCGAGCCGGCCGACCGGCGGTACCTGCCGGGGACACTCGTCGTGGAGACCAGCTGGGACTGTGACGAGGGCTGGATCGTCATCAGGGACTGCCTCCTGATGGGGCCGTGGCGGCACGAGCATCCGGGCCGCAGCTCACACACGAGGCCGCCAACCGACTACGACGCGGAGCACACGCTGCTGCGTACCGTGCGCTGCGTGCAGGGCAGCGCTCAGCTGGTCATGGACTGCGAGCCGGTCTTCGACTACGGCCAGATGCGAGGCAGCTGGCGGCACACCGAACGCGGCTACTACCAGGCCGTGATCTCGTCCGGAGAGAGCGATCTGGAGCTGACGCTGACCTCCGACATCCGGATCGGCCTTGAGGGCCCGAGCGCACGCTCGCGGACTCTGCTGCACGAGGGCGATACCCGCTACGTCACGCTGTCGTGGGGCCACGTCCCGCCGCCGGAGAACTATGAAGACGCGTACGCCCGCCAGGTCTGGACGGCGCATCACTGGCAGCACTGGCTGGCCAGGGGCGAGTTTCCCGACCACCGCTGGCGGAGTCACCTGGCGCGGAGCGCGCTGACGCTGAAGGGCCTCACGTTCGCTCCTACCGGCGCGATCGCGGCGGCGGCGACGACGTCACTGCCGGAAACACCGGGCGGCGCGCGGAACTGGGACTACCGCTACAGCTGGATCCGGGACGCAACGTTCGCGCTGTGGGGGCTGTTCACCCTCGGCTTCGACTGGGAGGCCAGCGACTACTTCGCCTTCCTCACCGACGTCGTCGAGCGGGACCGCGGGAACATGCAGATCGTCTACGGCATCGACGGCCGCGCGGAACTGCCCGAGCGGATCCTCAAGAACCTGCGCGGCTACCAGGGCGCCCAGCCGGTCCGGATCGGCAACGAGGCGTATTCCCAGCAGCAGAACGACGTCTGGGGCGTCGTTCTCGACTCCCTCTACCTGCACACCAAGTCGAGGGACAGGCTGGACGAGCGGGTCTGGCAGATGGCCAAGAACCAGGTCGAGCACGCGCTCGAGCACTGGCGCGAACCTGACCGCGGCATCTGGGAGGTGCGCGGCAGCCCCAAGCACTTCACCTCGTCGAAGCTGATGTGCTGGGTCGCCGCCGACCGTGGCGCCAGGCTCGCCAGGATCCGCGATGACCCTGACGCAGCACTGCGCTGGCAGCAGGCCGCTGATGAGATCCACGAAGACATCTGCGCGAACGCTGTCGACGACCGGGGCGTGTTCTGCCAGCACTACGAGACGACCGCGCTGGATGCTTCGCTGCTGCTGATGCCGCTGCTGCGGTTCCTCCCGCCGGACGACCCGCGGATACGCGCCACCGTGCTCGCGATCGCCGATGAGCTGACCGAGGACGGCCTGGTGCTTCGGTACCGGTCAGACGAGACCGATGACGGTTTGGCCAGCCCGGAGGGCACGTTCACGATCTGCTCGTTCTGGCTCGTCTCAGCCCTGGCAGAGATCGGCGAGCACCACCGCGCGCGGGACCTGTGCGAGAAGGTGCTGTCGCACGCGAGTCCCCTGTTGCTGTACGCGGAGGAGATCGAGGCGCGGTCGGGTCGGCACCAGGGGAACTTTCCGCAGGCCTTCACGCACCTGGCACTGATCAACGCCGTGATGCACGTCATCGAGCACGACGAGGAGGAAGCCCGGGCAGCGCTCGCGGGTGCGTCCGAGCGGCCCAAGCACGGCGCGAACGGCCGGCTGCGCCACCCGGCGACCACGCGGCTGCGGGCCCCGGACGGCGACCGGTTACTGTCCGACGCCAGCGAGTCAGTGTCCGACGCCTGCGAGTCAGTATCCGACGCCGGCGAGTCAGTATCCGAAGCCGGCGAGTCAGTATCCGACGCCGGCGAGTCAGTATCCGACGCCGGCGAGTCAGTGTCCGACGCCGGCGAGTCAGTGTCCGACGCCGGCGAGTCAGTGTCCGACGCCGACGAGTCAGTGTCCGACGCCGACGAGTCAGTGTCCGACGCCGACGAGTCAGTATCCGACGCCGACGAGTCAGTGTCCGACGCCGACGAGTCAGTGTCCGACGCCGACGAGCTAGTGTCCGACGCCGACGAGTCAGGCCCGGCTGATTGACGCCGTGCGCGCACCGGTCGCGCTGACCAGATCGGCCGGAGCGAGTTCGATCTCCAGCCCGCGCTGGCCCGCGCTGCAGAAGACGGTGGCGTGCCTCAAGGCCGCCTCGTCGACGACGACCGGCAGCGGCCTGCGGAGCCCGAGGGGCGCGATTCCGCCCGTTACGTAGCCTGACGCTCGTTCTGCCTGGGCTGGGTCCGCCATGGCGGCCTTTTTCGCGCCCACCGCGGCGGCGAGCGCCTTCAGGTCAAGGCTGCCCGCGACGGGCACGACGGCGACGGTGAGCTGGCTGTCGACGTCCGCGATGAGCGTCTTGAAGACCCGGTCCGGCGGTACGCCGAGCGCCTCGCTCGCCTCCAGGCCGTAGGACGGATGCCGCGGGTCGTGGGTGTAGCGGTGCACAACGTGCCGGATCCCGAGCCTGGCGAGCTGGTCGGTCGCCCTGGTGCCGCCGCCTGCCATGTGGCAAGACTAGGGCCGTGACTGCCTGGGTGCTGCACGTGGACCTCGACCAGTTCATCGCCGCTGTCGAGGTGCTCCGACGGCCGGAGTTGCACGGCAAGCCGGTGGTTGTCGGGGGCGACGGCGACCCGACCAAGCGCGGTGTAGTCGCCACCGCCTCCTACGAGGCGCGAGAGTTCGGCGTGCATTCGGGCCTGCCCCTGCGCACGGCCGCGCGCCGGTGCCCGGATTGCGTCTTCCTGCCGGTTGACCGCGCCGCCTACGAGGCGGTCTCCGATGACGTCATGGCTGCGCTGCGCGGGCTCGGCGCAGTCACCGAGGTGATGGGGTGGGATGAGGCCTTTGTCGCGGTGGATACCGACGACCCGGAGGGCTTCGCCCGTGACGTGCAGCGGGCTATCAAGGCGGCCACTCAGCTCGACAGCACTGTCGGGATCGGCGAGAACAGGCTCCAGGCCAAGCTGGCCTGCGGGTTCGGTAAGCCGAGCCGCGATGGCGCGCCGGGGCCGGTGGACGCCGGCCAGGCTGGCTCCGGCACGCGGCCCGGCGCCTTCCGGCTGACGCACGCGAACTGGTTCACGGTGATGGGTGCGTCACCGGTGAGCGCGTTGTGGGGGATCGGCGCGAAGACCGCCGCCAAGCTGGCCGAGCTCGGCATCGCGACGGTCTCGGATCTTGCCGCCGCGGACATCGCCGTCGTGGCCCAGCGGTTCGGGCCGACGATCGGGCCGTGGCTGGTGGCCACCGCCAGGGGCCTGGACAGCTCGCACGTCACCGCCGAGCCGTACGTGCCGCGGTCACGCGGCCGTGAGGTGACGTTCCAGCAGGACATCGATGACTGGGACCGGGTCCGCGCCGAGGTGGTCCAGCTTGCCGGGCTGATCACGCAGGACGTCGCGGCCGAGGGCCGGCCTGCCGTGCGCGTCGTCGTCAAGGTCCGCTACCGGCCATTCTTCACTTCCACGCACGGCGTGCCGCTGGGTGCACCGTCGGCCGACAGGGCCGAGATCGAGCAGGCCGCGCTGGCCGCCCTGGAGAAGTTCCCTGACCGCCGACCGGTCCGGCTGCTCGGCGTGCGGGCCGAGTTCGCCGCCCAGCCGGAGCCGTGAGTCGCCCTGTCACCGTTCGGGGAGGTGGCGCCGGCCGGTATGTCACGGGGGGCGGCCCGATCTCGTCTCAGCATCTGATCGGATAGATGGAGCGAGAGTCCGGAGGGCAGCGATGCGAGTGCTCGTGGCCGGCGGGAGCGGCGCGGTCGGCAGACAGCTGGTGCCCCAGCTCATCGCGGCCGGGCACGAGGTCAGCGCGACCACAAGGAGCCAGCCGAAGATCGAGAGCCTGCGGGCCGCCGGAGCGGAGCCGTATCTGCTCGACGGCCTCGACGCCGCCACGGTCGGCACGGTGGTGGCGCGCGCCCGGCCCGACGTCATCGTCCACGAGATGACGGCGATCCCGCCCGCGATGAACTTCCGCAAGTTCGACCAGACCTTCGCCGCAACGAGCAGGCTGCGGACCACCGCGCTCGACCACCTGCTAGCCGCGGCGCGCGCTCAGGAGGTGCCGCGGCTGATCGCGCAGAGCTACGCGGGCTGGCCGAACGTCCGATCGGGCGGAGCGGTGAAGACCGAGGAAGCCCCGCTCGATCCCGACCCGCCCGCTGCGATGCGCTCGACCCTGGACGCGATCCGGTACCTGGAACACGCGGTCACAGTCGCACCGCTCGCTGGCGTCGTCCTGCGGTACGGCTCGTTGTACGGGCCGGGAGCATCGGAGATGTTCGTCCGGATGCTCCGCCGCCGTCAGGTGCCGGTCATCGGCAGCGGATCCGGCGTGTGGTCCTTCCTGCACGTGACGGACGCGGCCGCCGCGACGGTCGCCGCGGTGGGCCAGGGCGCTCCCGGCGTCTACAACGTCGTCGACGACGAGCCCGCGACGGTGGCGGAGTGGCTGCCGGTGCTCGCCAGGGGCGCCGGCGCACGGCCGCCCTGGCATGTCCCCGGCTGGGTAGGGCGGCTCGCCGCCGGAGAAGCCGGGCTGTCGATCATGACCGATATCCGGGGCAGCTCGAATGCCAAGGCCAAGCGCGAACTCGGGTGGACGCCGATCTGGCCCACGTGGCGGGACGGCTTCCGCCACGGCCTCGATCGCGCCTATCCGGCCGACGTCGTAACGGGGTGACTGATGCCATGAGTGAGGGTTCCGCAGGCAGTACCGAGACCGCCGAGATCTACCAGACCCTGCGGCCGCTGCTGTTCTCGATTGCCTACCGCATGCTGGGCAGCGTGACCGAGGCCGAGGACATCGTGCAGGAGGCATTCGTGCGCTACCACCGCGCGACCGCCAGCAACGGCCAGCCAGAATCGCCGAAGGCGTACCTGTCTACGATCGTCACCAGGCTGTGCATCGATCACCTGCAGTCGGCGCGGGTCCGCCGCGAGTCCTACGTGGGTGAGTGGCTGCCCGAGCCGCTGCTCACCGGGCCGGAGCCGCTCGCCAGCGCGACTCCGGATCCGGCGGCGACCGCCGAGCAGGCTGACACCCTGTCCATCGCGTTCCTGGTGCTGCTCGAGCGGCTGACGCCACTGGAGCGCGCGGTGTTTCTGCTGCATGACGTCTTCGGTTACGACTACGACGAGACGGCCGGCATCGTCGGCCGCACGGCCGTTAGCTGCCGTCAGGTGGCCCATCGGGCCAGGCAGCACGTCGAGGCCGGGCGGCCGCGGTTCGACGTCGAGGCCAGCCAGCGGGACGAGCTGGCCGCGCGGTTCTTCGGCGCGGTCGAGCACGGTGACATGCAGGCACTCGTCACCATGCTCGCGGCCGACGTCGAGGTGCACGGCGACAGCGCCGGCGCGCCGGTGAGCTGGAAGCGGCAGATCGCGGGCCGCGAGCAGGTCGGCCATTTGCTGGTCGCGCTGGGCAGGCAGCTCCGCGCTGTCCACGGCTCGTTCGAGCCGACGGGCGTCAACGGTCAGCCGGGCGTGCTCGTGCGAGCGGCGGACGGAAGCCTCATCGCCGTGATGACCGTCGACGTCGTCGACGGTCAGGTCCAGACGTTCCGCAGCGTCATCAGCCCGGGCAAGCTACAGCACCTTGGGCCGCTGGCCGATCTCAGCAAGCTGATCGACGAGCGTCGACAGCCGGGATCCGCGGAGGCATGACGCGGACGGCGGGACGGCGGGGACAGCGGCCAGTCGCTGCTGCATTGGCCTCAGACTGACCGGCGCGATCAACCGGCCGCAGACTGAGCAGCGCGATCAGCCGGCCTCAGACTGAGCAGCGCGGTCAATGGCGCATGGGTGTGCAGGGCAGGCGCGCCGACTCCCGGCTTGACCCGCCGCGGTGGTTCGCTGCGGTCAAGCCGCGCGCAAAATAGTGCACGGCCTCGCCGTTGCCGAAGTCCGCGAACACCTACGCGGTCGCCAGCGAGACCAGAACGCATGGCCTGCGACCCGCGAGAGCGCTGGCGGTGCGCTACTCTGCCGCTCTGGCCGCGGGCTGCGAAGGCGCCGACGGCGGCACGAGGAGAGACATGGTCGTTCCGCTGGCCGCGCGCTACGTGGCCGCAGCAGTGGGATTGCTGCTCGTCATCACTGCCGCCGGCAGCGTCGTCGGCACATTGATCGTGCCGAGGTCGGTAAGTAGCTGGCTCACCCGGCGAGTCGACCAGCTCGTCAACGCCGTCTACGTGGTGCTGACGACGGTGGTACGCGACCACCGACGGCGCGACCGGATCCTCGCCACGCACGCGGCCACCATCCTCATCGTGCAGATAGCCGCCTGGCTTGGGATGTTTTTCGTCGGTTTCGCGCTCATCTTCTGGCCGCTCGTGCACGGCAGCATCACCGAGGCGTTCCGGCTGGCCGGCCCCGGCCTGTGGCAGATCGGCAGCGACGAGGCACGCGGTGGCGTGCAGATCTTCGTGCTCGACGTCGCAGCCGTGATCGGCATCCTCACGATCACGCTGCAGATCGCCTACCTGCCCACGCTCTACTCCGAGTTCAACCGGCGCGAGAACGCCGTCACGCTGCTCAACTCGCGGGGCGGCGTGCCGAGCTGGGGACCGGAACTGCTCGCGCGTACCCACTACGCGCTCGGCTCGGGCGTATCCAGCGTGAACACGCTGCCGGAGCTGTACAGCGAATGGGAGAGCTGGGCTGCGGAGGTCGGCGAGAGCCACACCACGTATCTCCCGCTCGTGCGGTTCCGCTCCCCGAAGCCGCTGTCCTCGTGGGTCACGTCCCTGCTCGCGGTCCTCGACTCGGCGGCACTCATCCTGTCGCTCAACCCGTCAACGGCGCCGGTCGTGCCCGCGCGGCTGTGCCTGCGCGCAGGTTTCATCTGCCTGGGCGACGTCGCGAGGGCCATGGGATTCGACATCCCGGCCGAGCCGGACCCGAGCCTCGGCATCTCCATCACCTATCAGGAGTTCCTGGAAGCCATCGCGGTGCTGCGACTCGTCGACTTTCCCCTTGAAGAGCGGTCGCCCGAAGATGCCTGGCAGGACTTTGTCGGCTGGCGGGTCAACTACGAACAGGCGGCGTTCGCTCTCGCGTACGCGATCGATGCGGTCCCCGCCATGTGGTCAGGCCCGCGGCGAGACAAGAAGAAGGCGGCGATCCGCCCCCTGCGGCCGCCCTATGGCAGGCCGCCCGCTGACGGGGACGGTAAGCCCGGCCCCGACGAGCCCGCGCCGGCGCCCGATGATGACGCGCCGCTTACTGGGGGGCCGTGACCTCGTCGTGGTTGACAGCTGGCGGGTCCGCAGCGTGGTCCCCCTCGGCCAGCGTGTCGGCCTCGTAGTCCTCCACCCCGGTCAGCGTGTCCGCCTCGGAATACTGCGGCTCAGGGAGCGGCGCGAGCTGCTGAGCCTCCGGCAGCTCCGCCCGCACCGCCGGTGACTCCTCCGGCTCGGGGAACGGCATGAGCTGCTGAGCCTCTGGCACCTCCGCCCGCACCGCCGGTAGCTCCTCCGGCTCAAGGTCGCCCACCCTGACAGGCGAGCCCCGGCCGCGCAGCAACTCCGGCAGCTCGGGCAGCTCCACCAGGCTCGGATAGTCGTCTACCAGTTGCGGCGGAGGCTCGGGCATCGGCCTGCCGAGCTCGGGAACCGGCACGCCGCCGAAAGCGGGTGCCAGCACCCGGCCCGCCGCTCGTACAGTCGCGTCTCGCAGGGTGTCGCCGACCAGCCGAGCCGCGTACGTCAGCAAGCCCTGGCGTTCGGCGTCCGGCTCGCGTCGGGCTTCGGCCGCCAGTTCCTCGGCGAGCCTGCTGGCCAGCGACTCGGCGGTGGGCCACTGACCCACCACGCGCCTCGCCTCGGGTGTGACTTTGAAGACGTACCAGTACCGGGGATCGCCGCCAGTAGTCGTCTTCCTGAAGTCGACGTACACCGGGTCAAGTGCCTCAAGCGCCGCCGCCACGTCCGTAGGCTCAAGCTCACAGCGCGCCGCGATGTCGGTGACGGTGACCATGAAACTCTGCTCGAGCAGCGCTATGGTCGCGTCGAGCACTGGCAGGTCCCTGGCTGCCCAGGTGTCATGCACGAGCAACTGCCTAACCGGGGCCTGGCCGGAGACGTCGGCCTGAAAGGGCCGGCCCCTCCTCGTCGTCAGCCCTGCTCGGGATGCCAGGGCCGAAGTATCCGGCACTAACGAGAGTAGCGAGAATAGCGACCGCAGGCCTACTGATCTGGTCTTACTCCCGTGGACGCGCCGCTGCTGCGGCGCGGCTGTGAATTGTCTACCGCCACGCGGTTCGCGTTTACCTCGGAGGCCAGGTAGCTCGCTAAGCTGTGCGGGCCGCAACGCCGCGGCCCGCAAACCCGAGAGGAAGATCATGGGTAACGACACCGGAGTTGAGCAGACGCTGGTGCTGCTCAAGCCCGACGCCGTCGCTCGCGGAGTGGTCGGGCGCATCCTGACGCGCTTCGAGGACGCCATGCTCAAGATCGTCGCCAGCAAGATGGTCTGGATGGACGCCGAACTGATGCGGCGCCATTACTTCGACCTTGAGGATCGATTCGGGCCCGCGGTGTACAAAGCCATGGCGGTGTTCATGCAGAGCGGGCCGGTTCTGGCGCTCGTGCTCGAGGGCGTCGACGCTGTCGCGTGTACCCGCAAGCTGGTGGGCCCGACCTACCCGGACCAGGCGCCGCCGGGCACCATCCGGGGCGACTTCGCGCACATGAGCCAGGCCTACGCCAACGCACGCGGGATAGCCGTGGCCAATCTGGTGCACG
Organism: Streptosporangiaceae bacterium; assembly: GCA_030041275.1. Classification (GTDB taxonomy): domain Bacteria; phylum Actinomycetota; class Actinomycetes; order Streptosporangiales; family Streptosporangiaceae; genus JAJYUU01. The sequence continues at coordinate 14,171 of JASHOE010000200.1, read as the reverse complement.
CCTCCGGCAATACCGACGAAGCAAAGCATGAGATCGCCGTGTGGTTCGCCGCAGACGAGATCGTCGAGTACCCGTCCGCAGCCGAGCGCTTCGAACGCTAGCGGCGCCCATCCGGGCCGTTCGTTACTCCCAGTCCTCGTCCGGCTCCCCGCCGAGCGCCGAACTAGCGCCCGCCTCGCTGACGCCCGCCGCGGGGGCCATCCACCGCTCGAGCCAGGTGAACTGCTCGGCCAGCATGTCGAGTACCGATTCGCGGGCCACATAGCCGTGGCTCTCGTACGGGAGGATCACCAGCCGGGCCGTACCGCCGGTGCCCTGGATGGCCTGGAACAGGCGCTCCGACTGAATCGGAAAGGTGCCTGAGTTGGCGTCCCGCTCGCCGTGGATGAGCAACAGCGGCGCGGTGATCTTGTCCGCGTACCGGAAAGCCGAGAGGCGGTCGTACACCTCGGTCGCCTCCCAGAAGTTGCGCCGCTCAGTCTGGAAACCAAACGGCGTCAGGCTGCGGTTGTAGGCACCGCTGCGGGCGATGCCCGCGGCGAAAAGGTCTGTGTGCGCCAGCAGGTTCGCCGTCATGAACGCGCCGTAGCTGTGCCCGCCCACGGCCACCCGCCCAGGGTCCCCGATGCCGAGGTCGGCGACTGCCCGAATGTGCGCGGCCGCGGCCGCGGTGATCTGCTCCACGTAGCTGTCGTTCATCGTCTCCGGGTCACCGATCACGGGCACGGTCGCCCCTTGCAGGACGGCGTATCCGCGCAGCACGAACCAGATCGGGTCAGAGGCTGTCAGTCTGGTGAACCGCTCGGCCGTACCACGGACCTGACCCGCGGTCGCGGGGTCGCCGTAGTCGAGCGGGTAGGCCCAGATCACCAGCGGCAGCGGGCCGTCCCGGTCCTGCTCGTAGCCCGGCGGCAGGTGCAGCCAGCCGGTGAGCTGGACGCCGTCGCCCCGGTCATAGCTCAGCAGCCGCTTGTCCATGCCGGTCAGCTGCGGGTGCGGGTCAGGGAACCAGGTGAGCTGCGTCTGATCGCTGCCGTCGAGCCGCGCCACGACGAGGTTGGGCGGCTCGGTCCGGCTCTCGTGCCAGAGCAGCACTGACCCGCGATCATCCCCCGCGAAGCCGAGTACCACCTCAAACGCGTCCGCGGGGCTTCGCCAGAGCCGCTGGGTGGACAGGTCGGACAGCTCCAGCCGGTCAAGGAACGGCCGGTCGCCTTCCGGGCTGGCGCCCTGACCCCGCAGATAGATCTGGTTGCCGTCTTGGAGCACAGTCCGGGTGCCGTCGGGATGTACGGTCATCATCGGCGCGCCGGGATCCAGGTAGGCCTCGTCGACTGAGTGGTCGAAGATGACCCGGCTGTCGCCCGGCGCGGCCAGATCGACCAGCCTGGAGGTGATCCAGCGCCGGTCGCGGTCGTGTTCGCTGATGAGGAGCTGGCCGGCCGCTGCCATGTCGTACCAGCCGATGCAGCGCTGCTCGACCAGCAAGCTGGATTGTGGCGACTCATCGAACGGCGCCGGCAGCCGGAAGATCTCGTCGCGATGCTCGACCTTAGCCATCGGATCGCCGCCGTCGAGAGCTTCCGCCCACACCAGGCTGGCGGGCACGGATTCCTCCCACGACACCATTCGCGGCCCGGTGGGCACGCCTTGCCTCGGCACCTCGTCGCTCACCGGAAGATCCGCGATCACCCGCAGGAGCTGGCCGTCGGCTGAGCACACCTCCACCCGCCGGGAAAAGTACGGGAACGGCACTCGGAACGAGAACGGCCGCTGCAACCGGTACACCAGCAGGTGGTTTCCGTCCGGCGACTCGACGAGGCTGTAGTAGAGGCCGGCCGGGCCGAGTTCGACGGCGTTACCTGAGTCGGGGTCGACACGCAGCGGCACGGTCGTGGCGAGCGACTCGAACCGGTCTGAGTCGGCGTCGCTGCGCAGCAGATCAGTGAAGGTAGCCATCTGCGTCCGCTTGCCGGACGTTTCCTCGGCCTGGGGCTCGATCGGCTCCGGACCGAGTGGCTCCGGCGGGCCCGGCGAGCCGAGGACCAGCAGCGTCGCGCCGTCTCTGGACCAGCGCACCGTCGAGCCAGCCGACACCGGATCGCCGCCGAGCACGTCCCTGACTCGCAGGCCGGGGACTTCGGCCGCGGTGGCCGCCTGCGCGTCGGCGATCCACACCGCGATGCCGTCCGGCTCGTCCAGCGTGAACGCGAATCGTCGGCCGTCGGGGGCCCAGATCGGCAGGCTGACGGACCGGTTCTCTGGCAGTTCGATCCGCCGAGGCTGCCCGCCGGGCAGCGCGATCACCGACAGCCCGGTCAGCCGTCTGACCCGCTGCCGGCCGCCGAGCGCCGGATCGACCCGCAGCCCGGCCAGTGCCAGGTACGGCCGGGCCAGCTGCGTGATCGGGGGGTGGGACTCGAAGTGAACCAGGGCTACGAACCTGCGTCCGGGCGCGAGCGAGGCTGCCGGCGTCGGCGGCGAGTCGATGATCGAGACGATGTCGCTAGCCGGGATCTGATACGCCACGCTGTTCCTCTCGATCGCTGCCGGGCGCGAATGCCCTGACCTAGGCTCACCCGATACTTGCTGGCGCGCAACCTCAGTGCCCGGGCGAGTGGCGCGATGGCGGGCAGCACCTGCCGCGGCTGACGCGCGCCGAGCCGGCGACCTCGGCGCTTGCGCTGGTGTGTGTTCCCGCTCGGCCAATCATCATGCCCAGGGCCGGCGGGCATACAGGCCCGTCAGGCGTACACCGGCTGGTTCGCAGCCTGGCTGCTGCAGGATGAGCAGAACCTGGCCTCCGGCCGCGCGCCGAGGAGCCGGGCCGATATCTGCTGGCTGCACTGCTCGCATCGGCCGTAACGGCCTCGCGCGATGCGGTCGAGGGCGGCCTCGATCTCGGCCAGCTGCTGCCGCTCGGCGGCGACTCGGCGGGCAAGTCGCCAGGCAGCCTGGTCCCCGTGATCCACCTCCGGCGCGGAAGCCACCGGGTCGGCTGACGGCGCTAGCCGCCCCAGCCGGACCGCGCGCGTTTCGTGGTACGCGACGGACATGGCGGTCAGCCGCTCGAGGACCTCGCGCCAGCGTGCTTCGAGGTCAGCCCGGCGGCGGGCCAGCGAGGTGGGGGACATGCGACCCATGGCGTTCCTTCCACTCAGCGCTCGGCCGGGCCTGGCTAGCTGTGCGCAGCGGTGCCGGGCCGAATGCATCCACCCCAGCGCACCTTCCTGCGGACGGGCTGAGGACAGCCAGGCTGTTTGCCGACTGGCGGGTGACGGTGTGCTCCAGGACGGGCAACCGGCGCATCCGGTGCCTATTTATGGCCATAATCTGAAATCAACTGCGTCGGGGTACATTCGCCTCGGTACGTTTTCCGTTCCCGGCTAAATTCAATAACTGGCCAGACCGTGTAACGGTTCGCGCAGGCATGGTGTTTGATGGAGATGGTTGCATTCGCGTGCTGAGTACGCCTGCAGCCCAGGACCCTCGTCCGTGGGTCCCGCAGTTTCAGCAAGTAGGAGAAGGCACATGCCTCAGGGCACCGTGAAGTGGTTCAACGCAGACAAAGGCTACGGATTCATCGCTCCAGATGACGGCAGCGCCGATGTCTTCGTGCACCACTCCGCGATTCAGATCGACGGCTTCCGCAGCCTGCAGGAAAACCAGCGCGTCGAATTCACCGCCGGACAAGGCACGAAAGGTCCACAAGCCGAGCAGGTCCGTCCGCTCTAACGGGATTCCGGCGACCCGCCGGATAGGGCACGCAAAGTTACAAGCTTTGCGTTAAGCACTCACATCAAGCACGAGGCGGTCCCGGGGAAGCCCCTGGGGCCGCCTCCTGCGTGTCTGCGGCCGACGTTCGATGGCCCGATTACCGGTATCGTCGCTGCGTCGGGCGGTGCGGTGAGCGTCCGCGAGCCGCCGGCAGGACCCGCCCCGATTGGCGGAAGGCAGACATGACGCGAGCACTGCTGAACAGCGCCCTGGCAGGCATGGGCACGACGATCTTCGCCGAGATGTCCGCGCTGGCGGTCGAGACCGGCTCGGTCAACCTCGGTCAGGGCTTCCCGGACACCGACGGGCCGATCGAGATCGCTCAGACGGCGGCAGACGCGGTGCTTGCCGGTCTCGGCAATCAGTACCCGCCCGGACCGGGCGTCCCAGAGTTGCGATCCGCCATCGCCGCCCATCAGAAACGGTTCTACGCAGTCGACGTCGATCCCGACACCGAGGTCCTGGTCACCGCCGGCGCGACCGAGGCCGTCGCGGCTGCCATGCTCGCCCTGCTCGAGCCCGGCGACGAGGTCATCGCCCTGGAGCCGTACTACGACTCGTACGCCGCGTGTATCGCCATGGCGGGCGCGCAGCGGGTGCCCGTCACGCTGCGCGCCCCGCAGTTCCGGCCCGACATCGACGCGATCCGAGACGCGATCACGAGCCGCACCCGGCTCATCCTGCTCAACACGCCGCATAACCCCACGGGCATGGTCGCCACGAGGGCGGAGCTCACCGCCATCGCCGAACTCGCTATCCGGCATGACCTGCTGGTGGTCACCGACGAGGTATACGAGCACCTCGTGTTCGCGGGCGAGCACATCCCGATCGCGACCCTGCCGGGCATGCGCGAGCGGACCATCACGATCAGCTCCGGCGGCAAGACGTTCTCGTTCACCGGGTGGAAGATCGGCTGGGTAACCGGAACGCCCGAGCTCGTCACGGCGGTGCGGACCGCCAAGCAGTTCCTCACCTTCGTCAACGGCGGGCCGTTCCAGTACGCGATCGCGGCCGGGCTCGCGCTGCCGGACGCCTTCTATGCCAGCCTGGCGACCGATCTGCGCCGCAAGCGCGACCTGCTCGCCACGGGCCTGCGTGCGGCGGGCTTCGAAGTGTTCGTGCCGGACGGGACCTACTTCATCACCACCGACATCCGGGCGCTCGGCGAATCTGACGGCCTCGAGTTCTGCCGCAGCCTGCCGCACCGCTGCGGGGTCGTCGCGGTCCCGAATGTCGTCTTCTACGACGACCGGGCGGCGGGGAAGACGCAGGTACGGTTCGCCTTCTGTAAGCGAGATGAGGTGCTGGCCGACGCCGCCGAGCGGCTGGCCAGACTGCGCTAACCGGTGCGGGGACGGCCGGCGCGATCCTGACTACCTGCGCCAATCGTTAGGATTGGCGGTCAGCACGCGCTGGGAACATCGAAGGCTCGGGGACAGGAGCAGCCATCCGTGACATCTGAGTCAACCGTCAGTCAGTCCGCAACGGGACCGGACGCCGAGGTCTATCAGGCCCCGCGCCAGGACAAGCCATGGGGTCATGAGGTGATCTACGCGGGGGTGGACGACAAGTACGTCGGAAAGATCCTGCACATCACGGCCGGGCACGGGCTTAGCCTGCAGTACCACCGGGACAAGGACGAAACGATCAGCGTGCTGTCGGGTGCCGCCCTGGTCGAGCACGGGCCTTCCGCGGACGCGCTCGTCAGCCAGCACTTCGGGCCAGGAGACACCATTCACCTGCCCGCGGGCGCCCTCCACCGGATCACGGCTATCACCGACCTCACCTGCGCAGAGTCATCGACCGCGCAGCCCGGCTGGCGCGAGGACGTCGTGCGGCTTGAGGACAAGTACGGCCGGACCGGCACCACCGCGCCCTGACGGTCGCGGCGCCGCATCTGATGCGGCGGCGGTCAGCGCCGCGGCCGGGCCGCTCGTTCCGGCACTGCCCTGGCCGCTGCCCGGCGGGACCAGCCGTCGAGAGCCAGGAAGATCTGGATCCACTGGTCCGGATTCACGTAGGCGACCACCGTGCGCTTGTCCACGCCGGCGTCGCCACAAGCCGCCGCAACCGCATCCGGCGGGTAGGACCGGCGCAGGGATGCCTGCACGGAGCCGCCGACCCCGCTGAACCCGGCCTGCACCAGCCGCCGGTAAGCCGCTTGCCTGGCGGGGCTGACGAGGGGTTGGGGGCGCCGCGCCAGCCGCAGGATGCCCGCATCCACCCTCGGCATCGGGCGGAACTCGGTTCGCGCGATCCTGCCCGCCAGTTCCCAGCTGAACTGGGGCCACGTGCTGACCGTGACCTGCGTCCACCGGCCATATCCCCCAGTGCGCTTGCGGGCGTACTCGAGCTGGGTGATGAGCGTGGCGGTGGTCATCCGAGCGGCCCGCAGACACCACTCGACGATCGGAGAGGTCAGCGAGAACGGCGCGTTCCCCACGACCTGGAACGGCCGTGACGGCGGCCGCGCGCCGAGGAAGTCGGTCAGCACCACCCGGACGTTTGACCGGCCAGCCACCCTGGCGAAGAGCCCCTCGGCGAGGCCCCGGTCGATCTCATAGGCCACGACCTCGCTGAACAACGCCGCCAGCCGGGCCGTCAGGATGCCCTCCCCCGCACCGACCTCCAAACACAGAACTTCCGGCTCCGGGCGCACCGCCATCAGGAACTGGCGAGCGGCCTGCGGACCGCGCAGGTAGTTCTGGGACAGCTCGCGCCGGCGCCGATCGGCGTCCGTGCGCCCGCCGCCAGTACCAGCACGACCAGGACGACCCGGACGGCCACGGCCGGACCGGGGTCGCGCGGAATTCACCGGACCAGCGTAGCGAGCGGAAGATCGCACCCATCGGTCGTCATCGCCGGGCGTGCTTTCCCGAGGCGGTCAGGCTCACTCATCGGTCGGCCGACGCAGCCGCTTGACCGCAGCCCGGCGCTGCTTGTCGGCGAGGCGCCGTTCGACCGACGCTCTGGTCGGCCGCGTCCGACGCCGGGCAGGCTTCGGCGCAGCGGTCGCCTCGGTGAGCAGTGCGCTGAGCCGCTCGGCCGCCGCCTCCCGATTGCGCAGTTGTGAGCGGTACTCGCTAGCCGCCACGGTGATGACGCCGCCGGACAGCCGGCCCGCCAGCGCGGCGATGGCACGCTCTTTGAGCACGGGCGGCAGCGTGGCCGATCCGGCCACGTCGAAGGACAGCTCCGCCTGGCTGTCCGTCGTGTTCACGGACTGCCCGCCAGGCCCCGGCGACCGGGAGAACCGCCACGTCAGCTCCTCTGGCGGGATGGTGATGCCGCGCACCGTGACGGCCAGGCTCACGGCGTTGCCCCTCGTCGGGTGGCGGCTTCCTGCGGCACGCCTGCCTGCCTATCACAGCCACAACCTGCTCCGGGACGGCACCGTGTCCACGTCCCGCGAAGGCAGCGACCATCAACGTGTGGGATTCTCAGCAACTATCGCTGCCCGGCTTCAACCGGTCGTCGCAACAGCGTCCGTTGGTAGTGAGGTTATCGAGGGTGGTTGCGGGCTGGCGAGGATCTGCTGGAGTGCCTGGGCGGGGGTGAGCCAGCTGAGAGTTTTGCGGGGCCTGGCGTTGAGCTCGGCGGCGACGGCATCGAGGTGTTCTTTGCTGTGGACCGACAGGTCGGTGCCTTTGGGGAAGTACTGGCGCAGCAGGCCGTTTGTGTTTTCATTGCTGCCGCGCTGCCAGGGCGAGTGCGGGTCACAGAAGTAGACGGCTAGCTGGGTGTCGATGCTGATCTGCCGGTGCAGGGCCATTTCCTTGCCCTGATCCCAGGTCAGTGACCGGCGCAGCTGGCCCGGCAGCGAGCTGGCAGCCACGGTCACGGCCCGCGCGACGGTGGCGGCATCGTGGCTGGCGGGCAGGTGCAGCAGCAGGCAGAACCGGGTCGTGCGCTCGACCAGGGTGCCGATCGCTGACGCGCCCCGCGCGCCGATGATCAGGTCGCCTTCCCAGTGCCCCGGTACCGCCCGGTCAGCAGCCTCGGCCGGCCGCTCGCTGATCATCACCATGTCGTTGAGCTTCCCGGACCGGCCGGTGCCCGCGCCGCGGTGCCGAGGTCTGCGGATGGCCCGCCCGGTGCGCAGGCAGGCGGCCAGCTCGCGTCGCAGCGCCCCGCGGCCCTGCACGTAAATCGACTGGTAGATCGTTTCGTGCGACACCCGCATCCGCCGATCATCAGGGAACTCGCGTTTCAGCATGACGCTGATCTGCTCCGGCGACCACTTGTGCTGCAGCTTGTCCTGCACCCATGCCCGCAGCAGCGGGTCAGCCGCCAGTTTCGCCGGCCGTGGCCGCCGCGCCCGGTACTCAGCATGCGATTGCGCGGGCCCCGCCCGGTAGGCCACCCTCGCGGCCTTGTTCCGCCCGATCTCCCGGCAGATCGTAGAAGGTGACCGGCCTAACCGCGTTGCGATCGCCCGCTGAGACAGCCCGGTCGCCAGCCCGACCGCGATCTCCTCGCGCTCAGCCAGCGACAAAAACCGGCCCGACACCGGCCCCCGCGGCCCGCACGCCGCCACCCCGCCCGCCTGCCGGAACCACACCTCGGCCGTGTGCTCCAGCCCAGCCAGCACCGACGCCTCCCGCCACCCCGCACCCGACCGCACGAGATCCCAGAAAACCAGCCGCCGCACCCGCGGAACAAGTGGCGCACCACGCTTCAGCCCCACAGCAACCTCCCGTCATGACAGGCTGCTGCAACCACCACTTGAATCCACCCTGAGATCCCCACACGTTAGTTGTTTTGGTGGAGCCGAGCCCGGAGCATCCCGCCGACGAGTTCTGCACCGGGTGCTGGGATCGTGAAGACGTGCTCGTGGTGATGGCAGGGCTGCCCGGCGCGGGGAAGAGCGCCGTCGCGGCGGACCTGGCCCGCGCACTCGGATGCGCGGTGCTGTCGGTGGATCCGGTCGAGGCAGCGATGTGGCGGGCGGGCGTCGACCGGGATCAGCCGACCGGCCTGGCGGCGTACGTCGTCGCGGAGGCGCTCGCGGCCGAACAGCTCGCGCTGGGACACGACGTGATCGTCGACGCTGTCAATGGAGTGGAGCCGGCCTGGAAACAATGGCGTCGGCTGGCCGAGCGGACGGGCTCGGTGCTGCGGTTCATTGAGGTGCGGTGCTCCGACGAGGATGAGCATCGGCGCCGGCTCGAGGGACGGGTGCGAGGGATTGTCGGCTTCCGCGAACCGACGTGGGAGTCGGTGCAGGCGCGGCGGGCTGGGTTCGACGACTGGCGGGACGACCGGCTCGTCCTTGATTCGATGGCGTCGCTGGACCAGAACGTGCGCCTGGCGCTTGACGATCTTGCTGAATTCAGCTGCCGGTAGCGCGAGCGTCAGCGCGCGAGCAGGCCGCACCAGCGAGGCGCCGCCGCGCGAGCAGGCCGCACCAGCGAAGCGCCGCCGCGCGAGCAGGCGCCGCACCAGGGAGCCCACCGCGCTAGTCCTGGATCTCGGCGCGAACCCGGCGGAGAAACGCGAGTTGCTCGGTGCGACTGGTGACCCGCATGCGCTGGAACGACCCGTCCAGCCTGACGTCGACGTAGAAGTCAGCCGAGTCCTCGTGGAAGTGCAGGAACGCCCGAGAACCGAGGGAGAAAGAACCGCGCTTGCGCTCCCGCAGCTCGGGCAGCGCACGCAGGTCGACCAACAGTTCTTCCAGGTGATCGAGGTCGTTTTCGGTGGCGTGCCGCACGTACCGAGCGTGACGTCAGGATGGGCGGCGGCGCAAGAGCTCGCCCAGGCTAGTTACCCGAGGCTGGGCCACTGCGCCGGGATGTTCGAAGGCAGCAGCCCGTACCCCGACGTGATGGGGACGGCGTTCGGCGCGGCAGGCACGCCGAGGGCGACGAGCAGGGCGTCGAAGCTGAGTCCCACCTCAGTCGGGAAGGGCCCGTCGCCGCCGACGCCGCCGGCCACGGCCAGCTGTGACTCCGCGGTGCTGCCGTCTGGCGTCGCCCAGCCGGTCTCGATCCCGTCTCCGTTGTTGCTCATCTGGGCGATGACGGTCGACGACGTGACGTGCTCGCCAACCTGGACAGTCGGCTGGACGTCCTCGGCGACATAGACCATGAGGCCTGCCGCGGGGCCGCTGGTCAGCTGATAGGTGATCCAGCCGCCGCCGGGCCAGCCAGCATTGTCGCCCTGGGCGTTAGTGATGACCGCGTCGCCGATCGCGTAGATCGGCCCGGCGCCCGCGAAGTCGACACCCATGTCGACGCGCTGCGGAATGAGGTCAGCGACCGCTCGCAGCGGGTTCAGATACACCGGTGGTGGTGGGGGCGCCGGGCTGTGCGCCGGGGCGGGCGTAGTCGCTTTCGGGGATGCGGCTGGCTGCGACGAGGTTGCCAGCACTTTGCTTACTTCGGTCTTGCTGACGAGTGTGCCAGCCTGGGCAGCCACCCGGCCGAGGCTCTCCGCCTGGGCCGACGCCTGCGGCTCCGTCTGGCTGGGCGGGAGGTGGGACACGAACGCGAACGTGCCAGCGGCCGCGAGCAGCAAAACCATGATCACGCTGCCAGTCCGTGCTGCCCGGAATCGTCGTGGCCGTTGCCGCGTCGCGGCGCGGTGCCGAGCCGAGAGGACGGGTTCGGGAGCAGGCAGCGCCTGCTTGCGGTGCCTGGCGGTGCTAGCGGACACGAAGGGCCTCTAGTTGGAGCGCGCTCGGGCGCACGGTTCCCACCTGGATGCGCTGGCTAGCTTCCGGCTGCCAGCAGGCTGCGAACGACCGCTGTGCGAGGTCAAGGCATCGTAGTCACGATTGGTGACTGCGACCGCACGCAAGGTGCTGTCGGATACCTACCCTGCACCGAATCGAGCAGCTGAGGGGCGGAAACGCGAAAAGACACGCGGTGACGTTCGTAACACACAGTCACGGACCACGCAGTTGCTGGAGGCGGGCCGCAGAGCTCCTGGGTCGTGATGGCCGTGGTGGACGAGATCGTGGAGAACGGCACGCTGGCACGCCACTCGCACCCGGGCGCTGAAATCGGACCCTGACTTCAGTCCGGCTGGCGCTCGAAACCGACCTGCGTTTCGGCGTCGGTGAAGCCAACCGACCGGTAAACCTTGATGGCGTTCGCGAGCGGATCGGCGACCATGACCAGGGTTCCCGCCCCGAGCGGGCCGAGGCCGTGCTGCCCCGCGTGCCAGACGAGCGTGCCCGCCAGGCCGCGGCGGCGCCAGTCCGGATGCGTCTCGACGTTCTGGTACCGGGCGACACCCGAGCCGTCGGTGATGAGCCCAAGCTGGGCCACCAGATCACGCCCTACGAACGCGCCGAACCACGAGCCATGTCCCGACTCGGTCAGCGCCCGCTCGGCGGCGACCCGTGCGGTGATGAACTCCGGGTCGCCGCCCGGCTCGCCCTGGTTGATGATCGCCCTTAGATCCGCCGCCCGGCGCCAGTCGTCATCGCCGGATAGCTCGCGGTAGGTCGCTGACCTGTTCGGGCGCCGCGGCTCGGTCAGCTCCTGTGCCGTCAGCACGCCAAAGCGCTGCAACTGCAGGCCCGCGGCGACGTACTCGCCAATGTGGACGGCGCTGATCTCGATGACGTCGATCCCGAGGGCAATGTGGTGCGCCGCCGGGAACTCGGTGGCGAACCTCGCCACCCAACTGGCGGCCTGGCCTGGCTGCGGCTGCGCGAGCAGCAGGAAATTGCCCCACCAGTACGTCGGATCGTCCGGGCTGCGGACCACGAGATAGTCGCCTCGATCTTCGATCTGGCTACCTTCCAGGACCCGGATCATCAGATCGGTGCGGTATCCGAGCGAGCGAATATCCACGCCTGTGAGCGTAACGAAGTCAGTCCGTCACGGCACGTGTGCGGCGGCCCCTGGCTGCGGTCCAGCAGGGGTGACCGGGCCGAACCCAGCCCGTTCCCCCCTGGAATTGGGCGTAATCTCGGCAGCGTAAGTCCCGGCTCAAATCCACCGTCGCAGGGAGCACTGCCATGGGTCTCTTCCAGCGAGCACACGACATAGTCGCGGCCAAGGCGAACAAAGCCCTCGACGCGGCCGAGAACCCGAACGAGACGCTCGACTACTCCTACGAGCAGATGCTTGACCACATAACCCAGGTCCGCCGCGCCCTGGTCGACATCACCGCCTCCAAGAAGCAGCTTGAGCTGCAGGAACAACAGCTCCAGCACTCTGTCGATCACCTCAACGACCAGGCCAAGGCTGCGCTGTCGCAGAACCGGGAAGATCTGGCGAGGGAGGCACTGTCCCGCAAGGCGACGGCCCAGCAGCAGATCGACGAGCTGCACCCGCAGGAAGCGCAGCTCAACGAGGAAGAGCAGAAGATGGAGCAGACCCTCGCAACGCTGCAGCAGCGGGTCAACGACTTCCGGTCCAAGAAGGAAGTCCTTAAGGCGCAGTACACCGCCGCATCTGCGATGACCTCGGTGAACGAGGAGACGGCCGGGATCTCAAAGAGCCTCGGTGACTCGGGCGCGGCGCTGCAGCGGGCCCAGGACAAGATCGCGGTTATGCAGGCCCGCGCGAGCGCGACGGATGAGCTGCTCCAGTCGGGCGTGCTGGAAGACGTCGGCGGCGACACCGACGACATCCAGCACGAGCTCGACCAGGCCAGCGCGAACTCGCAGGTCGACCAGGAACTGGCCGCTCTGAAGGCACAAATCGGCAGCGCACCGCAGAAGCCGGAACTGCCCGCGGGCAGCTGAGCTCAGGCTTTTTGGGGGAACGGCGGTCGCCTCGGTGACCGCCGTTCGTCTGGTCACGGCCGTCTGTCACCCCTCGACTAAGATCAGGAGCCGTGACCAGCTGGGGCCCTGACGTCCGTGTTCGCTTCGCGCCCTCGCCCACGGGCGAGTTCCACGTGGGTAGCGCCCGTTCGGTCCTCTACAACTGGGCGGTCGCGCTGCGCAATCACGGCGCGCTCGTGCTGCGCATCGAGGACACGGACGCGGCGCGCAACCATCCCCAGTGGATCGACGGCATCATCAGCGCGATGGCCTGGCTCGGCATCGACGGCAGCCAGTACGAGGGCCCGTTCCTCCAATCGGACAATTTGGTCAAGCACACCGAGGCGGCCCAGCGGCTGTACCGCGACGGCATGGCGTACTACTGCGACTGCACCCGTGCCGACGTGATCGCCCGCACCGGCGACGAGCACCGTGGGTACGACGCCTTCTGCCGGGACCGGGGCTTGGAGCCGGGCCCAGGCCGGGCGCTGCGGTTCCGCACCCCGCACGAGGGGTCGACCGTGGTGGCCGACCTCGTGCGCGGCGAGACCACGTTTGAGAACGCCTCGATCGAGGACTTCGTGCTCGCCCGCGCCGACGGGTCGGTGCTGTTCCTGCTGGCGAACGTCGTCGACGACATGGACGAGCGAATCACCCACGTGATCCGGGCCGAGGAGCACCTGTCGAACACACCGAAGCAGCAGCTGCTGTGGGAGGCGCTCGGCCACGAGCCGCCTGCGTGGGCCCACTTGTCGATCCTGGTCAACGAGAAGCGGCAGAAGCTGTCCAAGCGCAGGGACAAGCTGGCGCTCGAGTCTTACCGGGACGAGGGCTACCTGGCCGACGCCGTGCGGAACTACCTCATGCTGCTCGGCTGGGGGCCGCGGACCGGCGGCGAGATCATGCCCTTCGCCGACATGGTGGCGCAGTTCCGGATCGAGGACGTGAGCCCATCGCCGGCGTTCTTCGACATCCAGAAAATGCGCGCTTTCAACGGGGAGTACATCAGGGCGTTGCCGGCCGATGAGTTCATGAAGGCCTGCGAGCCGTGGCTGGCGCCCGACCGCGCGCCATGGCCGTCGGACCGGTTTGACCCCGCGGTGTTCGCCACGCTCGCGCCACTGGCGCAGACTCGGGTCGCGCTGCTGGCCGACATCGTGCCCATGGTGGACTTCGCGTTCCTGGCCGACCCGGTGCACGACGAGGCCTCCTGGACCAAAGCCATGAGGGAGCCGGGCGCCGACATACTTGTCTCGGTCGCCGCCACCTACCAAGACGCACCGTGGCACGCCGACGAGCTGCGGGCGCGGCTTGAGGCGGTAGGCACCTCGTTCGGGCTGTCCCTCGGCAAGGTGCAGGCTCCAGTCCGAGTTGCAGTGACTGGGCGAACGGTGGGGCTGCCCCTGTTCGAGTCCCTGCAGGTGCTCGGGCGCGAGGAGACCCTGCGCCGGATCGCCAGGGCGCACGAGCAGGTCACCGGGCTCGCCTAGCGCCTTGTCGCAGGCGGGCGGGAGGCGTGCTCGGCACGCCGATCTGGCTGGGCGGGCCCTTTCGTCGCCCCTGAGTTAGCGGACCGGCGTCGCGGGCTCACCGGCCGGGCGGTCCTCCGTGCTTGTGCGGACGGTGGCCGGGTGGCGGCGGCCCAGCGCCGGGCCGCGGCGGCGGTGGG
>JASHOE010000030.1 GCA_030041275.1 Streptosporangiaceae bacterium | reverse complement strand
ACAAGAAGCAGTCGCCGCACGTCCACTACTCCACTGTGCCGTGGAGGCCACGACATTGTCCTCATACAGATGAATGAGTAATTCTCCTCCTGATAAGGGGGAGTGAACGCAGGAAGCTGTATCTGATTACTTAATGTGCTCAACCAGCTACTCTGCGGATGCAGCGGCACTCGACGCGGGACCCCTCGGCTTCTCCTCATTCAGATGAATGAGGAGACCCCATCCTGATATGGGGGGACACCGCTTCCCAGCCCATGCATCCTGGCCTGAAGGGAGCATCTCGGGGCGTGCCAACGGCAGGCAAGTCCCGCCTTCGGCGCTAACTCACGCAGAGCGCCCTCAGATATACTTAGCCAGTCAAGCACGAGGATAGTTTGTATGTATGCCGCGGCGGATTCCTAGTCATGGGCTAAGGACGGCATGCCCGCCGGCACGCCGGTTCTGTCAAGACCTCGAATGCTCACGGGGGTTCTCATCACACGCATGAGTGGCCTGCCACAGCAGGTGACGCCGTCACCCGAGCACTCGGCGGCCAGGCAGCAGGGTCTGCTGACCCGCTGGACCCCTGCGTCCCGGCGTCGGCTCGCCGACGAGCGGCGTGCCGCGGCCGAGGATGCGCAGAAAGCACAGGAGCGGCTCGACGCGGCTGCCAGCCAGCTCGGACAGGCGTCGGCCGGCGTTCGCATTGCGGCCGCGAACACCCTTGTGCTGTTCGCCGACGAAGATCCGGCTTACCGGCAGGCCTGCATCGACGTCTTGTGCGCAGCCCTGCACGAGGCCCCCGTGGCCCGGCCGGATGATGATGACGGCTCGGACAAGAGCAGCGAGCGCTGGCTCGCCTGGCGCGGCGACCGGGCGAGCCGGTACGTCATCCTCACCGTCATCGCCGCGCACCTCCGTCCCGACGCCGCGATCTCGTGGCGGGGCTACGACTTTGACTTCAGCGGTGTGGCTTTCGAGGCCAGCGACGCTCAGGCAGATGCCGGCGAGCGGCTGTCCAGCTTCGTCGGTGCCGGGCTCACCGGCTCCGAGGTCAGCTTCGACGGCGCGCAGTTCACCGGGGGCACAGTGACCTTCGCCCGCGCGCGGTTCAGCGGCGCCAAGGTCAGCTTCGACGGGGCGCAGTTCGGCGGCGCCAAGGTCAGCTTCGACGGGGCGCAGTTCGCCGCCGGGGAGGTCAGCTTCACCGGCGCGCAGTTCACCGCCGGGGAGATCGGCTTCGCCGGCGCGCAGTTCACCGGCGGCGAGGTCAGCTTCACCGACGCCACCTTCAGCGGCGCCAACGTGAACTTTGCCGGTGCGCTGTTCGGCGGGACGAAGGTGGGCCTGCTGCGGGCCGGCATCAACCGGGGGATGATCAGCTTCACTGGCGCCGAATTCGCGGCCGGAAAGGTCAGCCTGTCCTCGCGGTTTGCCGGAGGTGAGGTGGCGTTCACCGGTACACGTTTCACCGGCGGCGTCGTCAGCTTCCTCGATGCCGAATTCGCCGGCGGCGTAGTCGGTTTCCTGGATGCCGAGTTCACCAGCGGGGAGGCCAACTTCATCGGCGCCGTGTTCGGAGGCACCGAGGTGAGCTTCGTGGGCGCGGAGTTCGTCGGTGCCGTCATCAGCTTCGTCGGGGCGAAGTTCACCAGCGGCCTCATCAGCTTCGTCGGCACCGAGTTCCGCGGCAGCGCCGTCAGGTTCCCGTGGGCCGAGTTCACCGGAGGAGAGATCCGGTTTGCCGGGGCTAACTTCGACGGCGGCAACGTGGACTTCGCTCAGGCCAAGTTCGACGGCGGAGAGGTCGACTTCACGAGCGCGCATTTCTCGCGCGGGCTTGTGGATCTGTCGGGAGCCGTGATCTGGTCGGTCCCGCCCACGTTCGATCAGTGGGGGGCCACTCCTGCTAATCTCCGCTTGCCTGCTGCTGGCTATCGGTCAGCTTGACGGGCTTGAGGACAGCCGTCTCATCGCGCGCCCCGTCGGTGATCGGCGGAAACACGACGGTCGCGTCGTCCACCCTGGCCGCTTCCGGCTCCCCTCCCGCTGCCGCCGCCCGTGCCGCTTCCATCCTGGCCATCGCGGCCTGGATCCTCGCCTCCATCGCGTCTGCCCTCGAGGCTTCCGCTTCCGCTGCGGCTTCCCGTCTCGCCGCTTCTGCTTTGACCGCTGCCGTCCTGT
Organism: Streptosporangiaceae bacterium; assembly: GCA_030041275.1. Lineage (GTDB taxonomy): Bacteria > Actinomycetota > Actinomycetes > Streptosporangiales > Streptosporangiaceae > JAJYUU01. Next base: position 10,316 of record JASHOE010000030.1, on the reverse strand, counting down.
CTGCCTGCGCCCTGGCCGCTGCCACTTCGGCCTGCGCCGCGTCCGTTTCCAGCGTGGCCGTCTCCGCCGAGACATAGCGGCGGTACCGGTAGTGGCCACGGGCGATGAGGGCGCCCGCCACGATCACGAAGCCCAGCACGCCAAGCAGTATCAGCGTCTTGTAGTTCGTCGCCAACCGCAGGCTGTAATCGGACGTGGTGATGACGCCTACTGCCTTGGCGGTCATGCCAAAGCTGAGCGCGGTGGTGCCGGCCGGCACAGCAGGAGTGGTCCACGACGCCTGCCGCCAGGGAGCCGAAGCGGGGAAGGCCGGGCTCGCGGTCCAGTAGACCCAATCGCCGATCGACGTGCGGCGGTACACCTCGATGCGGGCCGGCCTGCTCGCCTTGTACCACATCCCGGTCTTGTAGGCATGCCCAGACGAAACCGACGGCGCGCACGATCCGAGGTCCATGGTCTGCAGCAGTTCGGCGCCGCCGTTCCCGGGCCTGGTGACATGCACCGTCTCGGCGGCGGCGCCATGCGGGCCGCCGCGCGCCTGGTAGCTGAAGGTGGCAGCGGCGCGCGAGTTGCGGGCCTGCTGGAAGCAGACCGGGCTGCCATTCGCGGCCTGCCTGAGGCTGGCGTTCGCGACCCCCGGCGCTGGCAGGCGGCGCGGGGCGGGCCCGGGCACGGCCGGCCGCAGCGGGCCGCCGATCACCTGGTTCATGGGCTCAACCAGGATGTTGTTCGCGCGCTGGTTGCGCAGCCACTTGAGCACACTAGTGAGTATGGGCGCCGACGTCCCAAGGCCGCAGTTTGTTGGGCAAACCGCGTGCAGCGTGAACACGATCCATCCCCCGCCGTGCTGCTGCGCGTTCGTCACGACTGACTCATACGTCCGCGGCACCCAGACCGTGTTGACCGAGTTCACCTCGACCGGAGTGCGCACGTCGTAGGCGTTCTGCGGCGGAATGCTCTCCGCCCATGCGCAAGTGAGGCAGCGGCCGGCTCCCCTGAGCGTTCCTGTGCCGAGCCCTGAGTTGTAGCCGCACTCGCGCGTCAGAGCCTCGATGGCCGGGTTGAGTACCGCGAACGGGTAGGCGAAGTCGGTGGGGCGGAAGCCCCAGTGGATGAGATTCGACCGGTCATCACAGACCTCGCGCTTGGCCTCGGCAGCGGGCATCGTCGTCAGTTGCTGGTGCGTGACGCTGAGCCCGCCGATCTCGTCGCCGGCCGCGGCGATCTTGCGGACATCCGCCAGCGTTAAATACCGCGAATTCCTCGCGCACTGCGCCTGGCCCAGCGTGCACACCAGACCCGAAGGGACGAAATATGTGGCGCGCATTCCGTACCTGCGGAATATCGGCAGCGACGCCATCTGGTCGGCCAGGCCGCCGCCCCACGCGAACGTGACGACCACCTTGGGCCGCGCCGCAGCGTGCCGGGCCGCGGACACGTGGGTATGCACGGGGGCCGCCGAGGCCTGGCCCGCTGGCAGCCACACCGCCGCTGCGACGATTCCGGCGGCCAGGATCAGGGCCGGGAACCGCCTGAGCAACGGGAGCGCCCGCTTAGCCAGAGGCATGATGACCCTCGGCTTCCGCGAACGCGGCTGCCTCTTCGAATGCAACGTCCATCGGCGTGGGTGCGTACGCGGCGGCTGCGACCTCGGGAATGTCCGCCACCGGCACCGGCTCCACCGGGGCCTGGTGCCTGCCGGGCGACGGCGCGCCACGACGGGTGGGGCTCTTCCAGACCCCGTTCGAGTTCGCCAGCCAGGCAAGCGGGATCGCCCACAGGCCGAGGGCCGAGTCCAGCACGCGCATGAACGGGAAGAACGGTGCCGCGAGCAGCAGCCGGGGCCGGCGCTCGACGATGGCGACGAGCACAGTCATCGCCAGGTCGGGGACGATGACCCCGTAGAACACCCGCAGCAGGTTCATGTGGCTCGCTATCACCGCGTATACCGAGCCGTATCCGGGCCAGGTCACGGCGCTGCTCACGAAATCCGGGACCGCGAGGATCAAGACGATCAGCGGGAGCGCGAGGAAGATCAGGCTCGCGGTGATCAGCTCGGTCAGCGACAGCGCCAGCATGGCCGTGAACAGGTTGAACCGGGGCGGGTGGCGGCGGACCGTCTGCCACATCCCGAGGGCCCACCGCCTGGTCTGGCGGATGTAATCGTGGAAGTTGTCGGGATCCTGGGTGACCGCGACCGCCCCGAGCGTGAAGCCGACCTTTCCCAGGTTGTTGTGGTAGACCTCGAAGGTCATGTTGAAGTCTTCGATCGCCAGGCCGACCGGGTTGATGTCGATGTCGGGCAGCACCGCCGTGCGGTAGATGCTGGCGAAGCCAGGGACGATGGGCGTCGCGTTCAGGTACCGCGACGTCTGGCCGTACTTGAGCACGCGCTGGCCCATGGCGTAGATCCGCATCCGGTGCCCAACGAGCAGGCTCCCCACGGGGGAGAGCACCCGCTTGGTCTCGGTCCGGACGCAGCCCGCGACCGCTACAACCCGTGGCGAGTTGAACAGCGGCAGCGCTGCGGCAAAGTAGCCGGGCTGCACCCTCGTGTCCGCGTCCAGGAGCATGACCACCGGAAACCGCTCGACCAGCTGGAAGCGCTCGATCGCGTCGCGCAGCGCGCCCGCCTTCCCGACGTTCCGGCGGGTCTGGATCGCCTTCACCCCGCACCGCAGCGCGATCCCGAAGGTGTCGTCGGTCGAGCCGTCCGACACGACGTGCACGTTCTTGCGCGGGACCAGCTTCGTTATTGCGTCGATGCTGTCCGCGAGCACCGCTGCCTCGTTGTGCGCCGGGATGAGCACGGCGACGTCGTCGACGGTCAGGTCAACCTGGTGAGCGCGCCTGCCCGCGGGGTCATGCGAGAGCGCCAGCACGTTCTGCGGATAGTTGCGCCGCCTCCGCCCGCGCCGCCAGTAGACAATCACCTGGTCGACGAGCCTGGTCACGCTGATCGTTCCCCAGACCAGGAAGTTGACGCCAAAGATGAGCAGGGCCAGCGCCCACCACGGGATCACGACGACCCCCGCTGCGCTGGATCCGCGGAATGCGAGGGGACGGGAAGCAGCTTGTGGAGCACGGACCAGGAGCCCGGATCGACATAGCCGTACATCCACAGGTAGACGCCGCCGATGCCCGATCCCTTGGCGACGTCGAGCTTCGCCTGCGAGCTCTCCGCGTTCTCGAACCACACCACGTGCTTGTGGCCCTTAACCGTGTACGAGAACCAGGGGGACTGGGCGGAAACGTCGTAGCGCGACTGCACGTGGTACTGCCTGGACAGGCGCAGAGCCTGCAGCCAGCCGATCGCGATGGCGTGGCCACCTGACCAGTCATAGCCGTACTCCGGTATGCCAAGGACGATCTTTGACGCGGGGATCTGCGTCTTCGCATACTTGATCACGTCGCGGACCCAGCCGATCGGGGCGATGGGGCCGGGTGGAGATGTGGGCCAGTGGTAGTCGTAGGCCATCAGCCGCACCTGGTCGGCGACCTTGCCGATGGCCGCGTAGTCCTGCGCGACGTTGCGCGGTGCGTATCCGGCGTTGGTGGTCTTGGCGAACAGCGCGACAGAAAGGATTTTGCCCTTGGCGTGCAGCGCCGCGGCCAGCTTGGTGACGAACGCCGTGAACACCTGGCGGTCACCTGCCTGCAGGTTCTCGTAATCCAGGTCGATTCCTGCATAGTGGTTCGTCTCGGCCAGCGTGACGATCTCCGACACCTGCCGCGCCGCCAGCGCCGGGCTGTGCAGCACGCGCGCGACCACCGGGTAGGTCCAGTTACCCTGTGCGTTGATGTTCGCCAGCGTCGGCACGATGGCCAGGCCGGCGCTGCGAAGGCGGTCCAGGCTGGTCTTCATGACGGTTTGGTTGACCCCAGTGTCCGAGATGATCTGGCCATTGCTGCCGAGCCCGTACATCCACGGGGACACTTCGTCCACGTCATTCCGGTTGGCCAGCACCGCCTCGGTGCCCGGGCCGATGTTCCAGTAGGGCAGCGACGCCGCAACGAGTCGCGGCTGCGGTCCCGACTGGGTGGCGACGACCACCAGCACGACCGAGCAGATGGCCGCGGGTATGGCCAGCAGCCATGCGTAACTGCTCAGCCCCCGGCGCCTTCGCTGGCCTGGCCGACGACGCACCGGCGGGTCGGTCACCGGATCGGCCAGCGTGAGGCGCGGCCGGTCGGTGCCGACGGCCCGCGCGGCAGCCCGTGATCGCGCCTGGGCGCGCCGGCCTACGGTGCCGTGTCCGTTGCCAGACGGGTCCTGACGCATTCGCAGAGCCAAACTCTCATGGTGCCGCGGCGCCGCGCTCGTTCTGCTCCCCTTCGATGACCGCCTCGATGATGTCGTCGAGGGTTCGCTGTGGCACAAAGCCGCAGAGGGTTTTCGCGAGGGTGCAGTCGGGCATGCGGCGCTGCATGTCTTCGTAACCGGGACCGTATGCATCGAGGTAAGGGGTGTAGCTAATGGCACTCGAGGAGTGCGTTGCGACGATGATGAGCTTAGCGAGGTCATTGATGGAAATGGGCTCATTGTTACCTAGGTTCACGGCTTTGCCGTAGGCGGCGGGGGTCGCTATGAGCTTGGTGAGGGCTGGGATCACGTCGAGCACGTGGCAGAAGCAGCGGACCTGCTCACCAGTGCCGTAGACGGTGAGCGGCTCACCGGCGAGGGCCTGGCGCGTGAAGCGGGGGATGACCATGCCGTACCGGCCGGTCTGGCGAGGGCCAACGGTGTTGAAGAACCGGATGATGACGGCCTTGAGGCCGCGTTCGCGGGCGTACGCATCGATGAGGCTCTCGTCGATGGCCTTGGCTTCGGCATAGCTCCACCGCGACTTCAGGGGCGAGCCGATGATCCGGTCGTCGTCCTCCGTGAGCCCGAGCTTGCCGTTCTTGCCGTAGATCTCGCTCGTTGACGCGGAAAGCAGGACGGCGCCGGCGCTCGTCGCGGCTTCGACGACGTTCTCCGTGCCGTGGATGTTCGTGCGCAGGCTTTCGAGGGTGCGATCGCGGATGACGAATGAGCCCACCGCGGCCGCCAGGTGATAGACCTGCTGGCATCCCGCGGTGAGCTCGCTTACCAGGCCAGCGTCCAGGATCGAGCCCTGGACCAGCCGGAAATCCGGATGGTCGGCGACCGAGCGCAAATTGGTGAGCTGGCCGGTGCTCAGGTCGTCCAGCCCGGTCACCTGGTGCCCGGAGGACAGCAGGTGCTCGACGAGGTGGGACCCGATGAACCCCGCCGCGCCGGTCACGAATACCTTCATCAGTTACCCCTGGCTGACATCCGGTGCCGACGTGGCCGGCACGGTATCTGATACCGACTCGGCGGACGCCTCGTCGGCTTGCTTCTTCGGTGTCACCTGGCCGTTCACGGCGGCAGCGGGTGCCGGTGCCGGCTTGCGCCCGGCAGCGCCGCGCGCCCCGCGGCGTGCTCTGCGGGTGCGCCAGCTACGCCGGGCGGCCAGCTCCTCGTACAGGTCGTCGATGCTGTTGGTGACCGCCTGGATGCCGTACGTCTTCTCGACCGCGGGCTCGGGTACGCGGTCGCGCTGTCCGTTGCGCATCTCGGCGACCATCGCGTCGCGGATCCCAGCGGCCGTGGACGGGACCTGGGTCGCCCGGGCCACGTCGAGCCCTTTCAGCGCCGGGCAGGTCGTGTACAGCACCGGAGCGCCGTTGCCGAGCGCCTCGAGCACGGAAAGCCCGAACGTCTCCTGCGCCGAGGACGCCACAAACAGGTCCATGGCCGAGAGAACCGCCGCCACGTCGTGCCGCTCGCCAGCAAAGATCACCTTGTCGGTGACGCCGCAGGACTCAGCCACCTGGCGCAGGTGCGCGTCCTCGTCGCCCTTGCCGACGATCAGCAGCTTTACTGTGTCGCTGAGCAGCGGCGCCGCGGCTTCGATGACCAGGTCAAACTGCTTGTTGGGGTCCAGCCGGCCCAGCACGCCGATGACGTACACCTCTGGGGCGATGCCGAATTGCTCCCGCACGGTTGCCCGGGCGCCGGCATCGAAGGCAATCCGTTCCAGATCCACCCCGTTTGGTATGACGCTGATGCGGGACGCGGGCACTCCCCACGCGACCATCCGCTCCCGGACCGTCTCGGACACCGCGATCGTCCCGTCCGAGAACCGTTCGGTTGACAGGTAGAGCGCCCGGACGCCGGGCGTCATCTTCCGCCGCTCGAGGTGCGTTTCACCGATCGAGTGTTCGGTGCTCAGCACCACCGGCGTGCCCGCCAGCCACGCCGCCGGGCGGCCGTAGATCTGCGACCGGTACAGGTGGGTGTGCACGACGTCATAGCGGCCCCGCCGGATCAGGCGGTGCAGCTCCGTCAGCGCCGACAGCTGCGTGTTCTTGCTCATGCCCAGGTCGCGCACGTGAGTGCCGCCGCTACGGATCATCTCCGCCACCGGACCCGGGTTGTACAGCGTCACAACGTCGCACTCATGCCGCGTGTACTGCAGCACGGACTTCAGCTGTAGCTCGGCGCCACCAACACCGAGGCCCGTGATCACATGGAGAACTTTCACAATTCTTCTGCCCTTCCATAAAGGTGCACGGCGGAAGCCCCGCTCAGACGACGACGCGGTGCGGCGCGACGTCGAACTGGTAGGTGGCGTCGAGGACCCGCGGGCAATCCCGCACCCACGAGTAGTCCTGGTTGGGGTGGACGGTGTGAATGATGGCCAGGTCCCAGTCCGATCCCGCGGGCGTCTCCTCGCTCTGCATGTGCAGGCCGGTCGGCAGCTCGATGCGGGGTACCAGTGGGTCGTAGTAGTGCGCCTCGGCTCCCACGCCGAGCAGCCCCGCGATCAGGGGCAGCGCGGAAGACTCGCGGAGGTCCTGCACACCGGCCTTGTAGCTCGCCCCGATGACGATCACCCGGGCGCCCGCCAGCGTCTTGCCCTCGGCGGCCAGCACCTCCCGGGCCCGCTCGGCTACCCGGGTCGGGCGCAGCTGGATCCCCGTCATCGCCTGCTCGATCAGCGGCGACCTGTGCCCGTCCCTGCCGAGCTGCCACAGCAGGTAGTGCGGATCGCAGGGGATGCAGTGTCCGCCGACTCCCGGGCCCGGGAACGCGCCAAGGAAGCCGTACGGCTTGGTGGCTGCTGCCAGCGTCACCTCGACCGGGTCGAGTTGCAGCGCGCCGCAGGCGTCGGCAAACTCATTCGCCAGGGCCAGCGACACGGCGCGGAAGATGTTCTCGTACAGCTTGGTGGCCTCGGCCGCTTCTGCCGAGCTCACCAGGTACACGTTGTCGGTGAGATGACCGATCACGGTGGCGCCGCGCTGGGCGCACTCCGCCGAGACACCCCCGACGACCCGCGGCGTAGTGCGCTGCAGGTGATCCAAGTTGCCGGGGTCGATCCGCTCGGGGCTGAAGGCCACGAACACGTCCGAGCCCACGTGCAGCCCTCGCTGCTCGAGGGGCTCAGCGAGCAGTTCGCGCGTGGTCCCGACGTAGGTGGTCGACGTCAGGATCAGCGTCTGGCCCGGGCGTGCGTGGGCGACCACGCTCTCGCACGCTCCGCGCAGCGCGCGGAGATCCGGGGCGTAGCTGGCGTCGACGGGCGTCGGCACGCAGATGATCACCGCATCCGCGGCCGACACGGCCGCGGGATCGGACGTCATCTGGAGCGACCCGTCGTCCAGCGCCGCGTCGAGCCGTACCCGATCAGGGCCGGCCAGGTCGGCCTGGCGGGCTTCGATCTCCCGCAGCCGCTCCAGGTTCACGTCGACGCCGATGATGCGCGCACACTGGCCGTGCAGCGCCGCCGCGGTCGGCAGCCCTACATAGCCAAGTCCCACGATTGCCGCGGACCAGGTGGCAGCCCCATTGCCACTCCGGTCACCGTTTCCCTGCTCCTTTGCCGGGGGCCGGAAGAGCTCCAGCTTCCCCACCAGCTGGTGCTCCCTGCCGTTAACAGCCAGGGACAGAGTGCTCTCAGTCATTAAGATTTCTCCCCTTGTCTACCTAGATTTGCTTTCCCCGCCAGGCAATGTAATTCCGGTAAACGCGCCGTTTGAGAGCCATTCGGGCGCGTCCGTCCTGTTCCCCGACGTATATCCGCGGCAGTGCCATCAGCCCGATGTCCGCTACGCGCGTCTCGACCGCGCACGCGTACTCATAGCCCGCGTCGCGGACGGCCTGCCTGGCCCTGGAGTCCATGGAGCCGCACGGATAGGCGAACCCACGGATCTCGGCGCCGACGACTTCCGCCAGCGCCGACCTGCTGGCGCCCACCTCGGACGCCAGTTGCTCTTCGCTCGCCCCGGCCAGCCGCACGTGCGTGGCGCTGTGCGAGCCGATCTCGATACCGGCGGCGGCGAGCGACCTGACCTGATCGGCCGACATCAGCGGCCAGGCCGGGCCTTCGTCCCATTCGTTGGTCCCCCCGAGCCGACCGGAGATTATGAACGCGGTCGCCCCGAAGCCGTGGCCCTGCAGCACAGGCAGCGCCGCTTCGGCGACGTTGACGTACCCGTCGTCGAAGGTGATGCCGACCATGCGGGCGTGCCGCCCGGCCCGCATGGCGTCGAGGAGCGTGCCCATGCCGACACCCTGCAGGCCGTTCCGCGCCAGCCAGGCCATCTGCTCGGCAAAGCGCCGCGGGCTCACACACAGCTTGTTAGGGTCCTCGGCCACCTGCGCGATGCCGTGATACATGAGGACGAGCGGCACGTCGCGCAGCAGCATGCTGCCGTCCTGAAGCCAGGATTCGCCGCGGATCATCCGGGAGGTACTCATCGCTTGCTCCCTGGCCGACGGAACGTTGCCGCGAGCGTCCGGGCGAGAATGACCGCGTCCAGCCAGGGCGACCAGTACTCGATGTACTGGTTGTCGAAGCGGGCGCGCTCAAAGACCGACGTGTCCCCGTGCAGGCCATGGACCTGGGCCCAGCCGGTCATGCCGGCCCGCATCCGTCCCCGGTCGCTGTACCGCGGCATCTCGCGGCCGAACTGCTCCGCGAAATAGGGGCGCTCGGGCCGGGGACCGACCAGGGACATCTCGCCGCGCAGGACGTTCACGAGCTGCGGCAGCTCGTCCAGGTGGGTGACCCGCAGCCACTGGCCCAGCCGACTGCACTGCGTCGCGTCAACGGTCCAGGTGGTGTCCGGATCCGAGGGCCCGCTCAGCGTGCGCAGCTTGAGAACCGTCGCGCTCTCGCCGTTCCCGGTCTGCCGTACCTGGCGAAACAGCGGAACCTGACCGCTCTGAAGCCTGATCGCGGCCGCCAGGACCGCCAGGACCGGCGCCGCGACAATGAGCAGGATGGCGGCCACGCACACGTCGAGGACGCGCTTGACCCACAGGCCTGGGGGCGGGCCAATGCGCCGCAGCGGGATGAGCGGGATGCCCCAGATCTCGTCCAGGCAAGAGCGCGGCACCGCGAACCCGGCCTCGTAGAACCGCGGGACGACGGAGACCTGCGCGCGCAGCGGCCGGCTGGCACGCAGCACCGAGATCAGATCCTCGTCCCTGCCCTCGGCGAAACAAATGATGACCCGGCGGATGCCGAGCCGGTTCACAACCTCTGCGAGGTCGGCGGGAGTGCCGAGCGTCGGCAGCGGCAGGTCCTGCCGGGGCGCGCCGTAGTCCAGGTAGCCCTGGGGCCGCAGGCCGAATTCCGGGTGCCGGCGCATCAGATCGCCCATGTACGCGCCGAGCGTCCCGGCACCGACCACCAGGGCGGGCTCGGTGAGCAGGTCCCGTGAGTGCGCCGCGCGCAGCGCCGCACACGCGGCATAGCGGCAGGCGAGCACCAGGCCGGCTGAGCAGAGCGCCAGCCGCACCGCGTAGCCGGCGGGCAGCCAGGGGAGCACGGGGAGCAGCGACAGCGCGACCACGGTGAGGATGCGGCCCACCTGATCGGACACTCGCAGGCAGATCCGCAGCCGGTGCTGCCCGCTGGCCGCCAGCACGGCGAACACCACCAGCCCGTAGAGCACCGGTGCCGTTCCAAACCGTCCCGCCACGCCGATCGCTACCGCGAGGCCAAGCGCATCGGCAGCGGGCAGCGCCGCGCCGCCGATGATCCGGCTGCCACGCTCACCGGGACTGCGCATCCCGGTGAGCGGTGGCAGCGGCGCACTTTCGGGGTGCGCCGGCAGCGGCAGGTGGCTACCCGCCGCTGGCTCGGCCTGCGTGTACTCGGCCATTACCGACCTGCGGCCACAACTGGCCGGGAACGGGTGGACGCGCTGCCGATCAGTTCGCGGGCCACGGTGGTCGCGGCGTGTTCGGAGCCGAAGACGAAGCGCATGACCGGTCCCATGGTCGGGGCGACGGCCGG
>JASHOE010000199.1 GCA_030041275.1 Streptosporangiaceae bacterium | reverse complement strand
GCAGAGCGGTGGCGGGGTCGCCCTGGCCCCCCGGCCGCCTAGTCGGCCCCCCGGCCCGGCCGGCCGGCCGCACCCGCGCCGGCCAGGCTGGGCGTACATCGCGACGAGCATCCTCGCCGCGCTGATCCTGGTGGTGAGTGCGTTCGCCTACCAGACGGTCCGCGCCGTGGCCGGGATCGGCAGCTCGAACGCGATCGCCAGCGGACCCTCCACCGGCCCGCAGAACATCCTGCTGATGGGAATCGAGAGCCGGCGTTACTGGAACGGCGCCATCCTTCCTCCCAACATCCTGGCCAAGCTGCACGCCGGCAGCGCCCAGGCAGTGGCGAACGGCGTGGGCGGAAACGACACGAACACGCTGATCCTCATCCATATCTTTGCGAACGGGCGACGCGCCGTCGGGTTCTCCATCCCGCGCGACGACTGGGTGCAGTTCGCCGACACCCTGGGACCACAGCAGTCCGGCAAGATCGACCAGGCGTACGGCGTCAGCATGTTCTACCGAGAGCAGCAGCTCACCCAGAAGAACCCCAACATCAATGCGAACACCCTGGGCACCGAAGGTAACGAGGCCGGCCAAGCCGCCGCCGTCGCCACCGTCGAGAAGCTCACGGGTGTGCACATCGACCACTTTGCGGCCGTGAACCTCTACGGGTTCTACGAGCTGGCCCAGGTACTCGGCGGGGTTGAGGTATGCCTCAACCACCCGGTCCACGACGTCAACTCCGGGGCGAACTTCCCGGCCGGCTACCAGCACTTGGACGCCGCGCAGGCACTGGCGTTCGTCCGGCAGCGCGACGGGCTACCCAACGGCGATCTTGATCGCACCCACCGCCAGCAGGCCTTCCTGGACTCGGTCATGCACCAGCTGCGGACCGAGGGGGTGCTCAGTGACCTCACCAAGATCCAGGCGCTCGTGAACGTCGCCCGGCAGTACGTCATCACCGACGCCGGCTGGAACCTTCTCGACTTCGCCGCCGAGGCCAGGAACCTGACCAGCGCGCACCTGGCGTTCTACACGCTGCCGATTGCTGGCTACGCCACCATCGACGGCCAGGACGCCAACCAGGTGAACCCGGCCCAGATCCGGAACATCGTGCACACGACGTTCAACCCGAAACCAGCATCGACGACCAGCCGCTCGGGCAATTCGATCGACACCCACGACACCACCGTGGACGTCTTCAATGGCGGCCAGATCGCTGGCCTCGCCCACCACGTATCGGCTGCCCTGGCCTCGGCCGGCTACAAAGCCGGCCAGATCGGCAACACCGCCTACCGGCCGAAGACCGCGGTCGAGTACGGCCGCGGCGCTCAGCCGGGCGCGGCCCAGATCGCCCGGCTGTTCGGGGTGTCTGCAGTCGCAGACTCCGGCGTTCCGGCAGGACACGTCGAGATCCTGCTCGGCGCGGACGCCACCGCATCCTCTGTCAGCGCGGTGAGCAAGCAGAGTCCGTCCCCCTCGCCGGTCATCCCCTCCACCGGTCCGCAGGGCGGCGCGGTGGCCGCGAAGGACGGCATACCGTGCGTGAACTGACGACCGAGAGCTCAGCCTGGCTGGGCGGCCGAACCCAGCTGCACCCACCCAGCCCCGTGGCCATCCGTCAGCGCCGGTCGGCTCCGTCTCGGCGAGCACGTGCTGAGGCAGCCGAGCTGCCCGCTCCGTCACACCAGGCGAGTCCTGAGCCAGCCGAGCTGCCCGCTCGTCACACCAGGCGAGTCCTGAGCCAGCCCAGCTTTATGGGTGGCTGGTTGCTATCGCTACCGCGGTAGTAATCGTCCACCCATGAGCCGCAGGCGATCAGCCGGCACCCGCCCGATCGGCACAAAAGCGACGTAACGTCGATATTTCTCGCCCTTAGGTGGCGACGCGATTGACTAGCAGGGCTGCCGGTCACGCAGCCAGACCATCAGCTGGCCACTTTCGCCCGGCGCCTCGGCATGTCGTTCCTCGATCCGGTCCAGCCGGTATCCGAGTTTGCGCGCGACCGCGGCGCTCGCCGTGTTGGCTGCGTCGCAGTGGATCTCGACCTTGGTCACGCCGGGCAGCGCCAGCCCGACCGACGTCATCGCCTCGGCGGCCAGCGTCGCGTAGCCGCGGCCAGCCTGACCCGCTGCGATCCAGTAGCCGATCTCGGCACTGTGTCCGCTGTCCCTCATGTGCAGCGCAATCTCCCCCACCAGCGTGCCGTGGTCGGCCGTCAGCACCGAATAGACGTAGCCAAGCCCCGACTCCCAGTTGTGGTCCGCCTCAGCGACCCGGCCGAGCTGGTTGCCGCGCTCGGCGGCTTCCGAGGTGGCCCACGGCATCCAGGGGCGCAGATGGTCCAGGCTAGCGCTGACGGCAGCCGCGATGGCGCTCGCATCCGAAGCCCGGACGCGACGCAGGATTATCCGGCCAGCGTCGACCCGCTCGGGCGGTACGGCGGCCGGAGTGGGGGGCACTGCTCCATCGTAAAGACCGGCCGACCGTGGCGTGCACTGGCGAACGGGGTCCGGGCGCCGTGACAATGTCACGGTGACCGAGCCGGCCTTCCGGACCGACCTGTACCGCGGAACAGCCCGCGCCTACGACGACTTCCGGCTGCCATATCCAGCAGGCCTGATCGCGGACCTCGCGGACCGGACCGGTGCCGATGGCACCGGCAGGCTGCTCGATCTGGCCTGTGGAACCGGTCAGGTCGCGTTCGCGCTGGTCGGCAGCTTCGCTGAGATCTGGGCCGTCGACCAGGAGCCCGAGATGATCGGCGTGGCCCGGCGCAAGGCCCAGTACCTGGCGGTCATGTCCCGGTTCAGGTTCATCACCGGCGCCGCGGAGCAGCTCACGGCACCGGACGGCCACTTCGACCTGGTCACGATCGGCAATGCGTTTCACCGGTTGCCCCGCACCGTCGTGGCGCGGTCCGTCTGGCGCTGGCTGCAGCCGGGCGGCTTCCTGGCGCTGCTGTGGGGTGGTTCCCCCCATGACGGTGACGAGGCGTGGCAGCACGCCCTGAAGGCGACCATGCAGCGGTGGCAGCAGCGACCGGGCGCCAGGGCCCGGATCCCGGCGAGCTATCAGGAAGACCGTGACGCGCGGCCGGACGAGCAGATCCTGGCTCAGGCGGGCTACGAGCTGACCGGGCGGTCCTCAGTCCCCGTCAGCCACGTCTGGACGGCGGATGAGCTGGCAGGGTTCGTCGCCTCGACGTCGGTCCTGTCCGCCACGGCGCTAGGCGACCACGCCGCCGAGTTCGACACGGACCTGCGCCGCGAGCTAGCTGCCTGCCAGCCAGACGGCCGGTTCAGCCAGCGCGCTGAGATGGCCTACGACCTGGCCCGTCGGCCCGGCTGACCCGACAAGGCGACCGGACAACGGCGGCCGTAGCTACGATTTGGCCTCGTTATCACTGGAAGGCGGAACGGGCGACCTCGACGCTACCGCGCCGGACGCCTCGTCATAGCCGGCGTCAGGGAGCATCACCAGCTGCTCTTCCACCCGGTGACACCGTGCCACGTGGCCTGACGCTGACACGACCGTGACGGCCGGTACCTCAGCCACGCAACGCTCGTTAGCCAGGGGGCACCTGGGGTGCGGACTGCACCCCTCCGGCGGTGCGACATTGCTGGCCGGCTCGCCCGTGAGGCGCACCCCGGAGCGCTGACGCTGCCGCGCCGGGTCCGGCACCGGCGCGGCCGCGAGAAGTGACTTGGTGTAGGGGTGCCGAGGGTCAGCGAGCAGTTCGTGGCAGACCTCAGCCGATGTTAGGCAAACTCGAGGCGGACATCGCCCTGAATCGCCGTCTTCCGCCCCGGTGGTGGCCAAGATGGTAGTGAGCCCGCCGGCACCATTACTCGCCATCGGAGGCAGCATGCAGGGCGTAACCGTTCGCAGCGCGACCGTGGCAGACATCGATGGCCTCGTCGCCTCCATCACTGCATTGTTCGCCGAAGATAGCGTTCGCGACGAGCTGCGCAACCCCGGCTGGCCGCAAGCGCGTGCCGCGGGCGATGAAGCCGAGAACATGGCCAACCCGGACATGATTGTCCTGCTAGCCGAACTTGACGGGTCTGTCATAGGGCATCTGACCGGAGGCTTTTACGCTGCCTCAGCGATGTGGAGCGGACCCAGAGCACATCTGATCAGCATGCACGTCATGGCTGCGTGGCGCGGGCAGCATGTGGGCGAACAGCTCGTCGAGTACTTCCGGTCGTGGGCCAAGGAGAAGGGCGCGGTCCAATTGCGGGTGACGGCCTACACCGCGAACACCGGAGCGATCCGTTTCTACCAGCGGCACGGCTTCGCTCCACTCGAAACCACCCTGGCTGTCAGCATCTAAAGGCAAGTCCTCGCTGGCTCGACCGCTGTACGCCAGGCAAAAGAACTTTCTTCACGCGACACTAGCGGTGTTGACCTGGGCTAATGCGGACGTTCTCAGCCGACGGATGCAGGCCGCCCGACGGTCGCCCAGGTCGCTCAATGGTCGTCCCAGTGCCCTTCGTGGGCCGCGTGCCGGTGCCCGTCGTGCACGTAGTCGGTGTGATCGCCGTGCGGCACGGCAACGTGACCGCAGTCTGGCCCGTGCTGGTGGGCGTGCGCTGCATGCGGAACGTGACCGGATTCCGCGCACTCGTCCACGTGGTTACCGTGCGGGTGGTGGACATGGCCGTCATGTGCGTAATCAGTGTGATCGCCATGCGGAATCGCCACGTGACCACAGCCCTCCCCGTGGGCGTGCTCGTGGCCAGTGTGCGTCGGATGCTGAAGCGTGTCCGGCATCAGACTCGTCCCCCCTGCGCCAGGGTGCGCCCTGGCATAAACATATTGCGATTAATGCATGCTCGTGCTGGCCTACCTTGGCTTGTGTGCCCAGCATCGGGCGCTGCACTCCAGCGGGGCGAAGAATCACGCTGACGTCGGGCGAGCTGAACCGTGCCCGCACCCGCTGCCACCAGCGGGCACTTTTCGGGCATCATGGATAACGATGACTGAGTCTGGGTCGGCACGCACCGCGGTCGCCGTCGTGGGCGGCGGACCTGTCGGGCTCGGCCTTGCGGTCACCCTCGGCCAGGCGGGCGTGCCCTGCGTGCTACTGGATCGATCTCGGGAGCCCTCGCGGATCCCTAAGGGACAGAACCTGACGGCGCGGACCATGGAGCACTTCTACTTCTGGGACTGTGCCGAGGAATTACGCGCCGCTCGCCTGCTGCCGACCGGATTCCCGATCGGCGGGATCACGGCGTATGAGAGCCTCGCGAGCCAGCACTGGTACGCGCCGACGGGTCGCGAGGTCGTTGGTGACTTCTACTATCAGCGGCACGAGCGACTGCCCCAGTACCTGACGGAGGCGGTCCTGCGCACCCGGCTCAGGGCGCTCGGATCCGTGGTCGCGCTGTTCGGCTGGTCGGTAACCGAGGTCAGCCAGGACGAGGGCGGCGTGCGCCTGACGGCGGTGCCGGATTCCGGTGAGCCACCACGGGTGATCGAGGCCGCATACGTCGTCGGCTGCGACGGCGCTCACTCGACCGTCCGGGACCAGGCGGGCATCGCCAGCAGCGGCGCGGACTTCGACCAGCGGATGCTGCTGGCCGTGTTCCGGTCCCGCGATCTGCACGATGGCCTGGCGCGCTTTCCGGCCCGGACGACGTATCGGATTCTGCATCCCGAGCTCCAGGGTTACTGGCTGTTCTTCGGACGAGTTGACGCGACCGATACCTGGTTCTTCCATGCACCGGTGCCGAAGGACGCGACGAGCGACAACCTGGACGCGCACGCCGTCATCGAAGACGCCGCCGGGTTCCCCATGACCTGCGATTTTCAGCACGTGGGATTCTGGGACCTGCGTGTCGACATCGCCGACACCTACCGCCACGGACGCATACTCATCGCCGGGGACGCAGCGCACAGCCACCCACCGTACGGTGCCTATGGCCTCAATACCGGCCTGGAGGACGCGGTCAACCTCGGGTGGAAGCTTGCCGCCGTTCTGCACGGGTGGGGCGGATCACGGCTGCTGGACAGTTACACCGATGAGCGGCGGCCGATCTTCGTCGAGACCGGGCAGGCGATCATCGACGGCATAGCGACGGATCGGGCATTCCTCGGCCGCTACAGCCCGCACCGCGACCGGAACGAATTCGAGCAAGCGTGGGGCGGCCGGACTTCAGGAGAAACCCCGTCCGCGTCGTACGAGCCTCACTACGAAGGATCGCCGATCGTGTGGGGCCCGGCCGGCTCGGCCTGCGGTGTCCACGGTAACCACGCGTTCGAGGCACGACCAGGACACCACCTGGCGCCAGCGGTGCTGTCCTCCGGCAGCAACGTCTTCGAGCAACTGGAGCGGTCATACGCGCTGGTCGCCTTCACCGAGGACCGCCAACAGGTGACGGCATTCAGCGACGCTGCCCAGGCCCTTCGGATACCGCTGCGAGTGGTCATCGATACATCTGACGGCGCGCGCGCTTCATACGCGAGTCGCTACATCCTCGTCAGGCCCGACCAGTATGTCGCGTGGACGGGCAGAGAACTGCCGACCAACGCGGCCACGTTCCTTCACAAAGTGGTGGGGATACCCAGTGATGAGACAACGATCCGATCTTCGGATCTGGTCTAGTGGTGTCACACTGGACTCGGCCGGGTGCGAGGTGGTCGCCCCGACCGCGCCGCCTTCGATGGGCAGGTGAACCGCGATGATTCGACGGATACCGAGACTCCCTGGGCTTCCAGTTGGCGGAGGCCTCAACCTGGTGCTCATCGGGGGCGCTGCCTACCTCGCGTCGGAGCACGAGCGAGGACGGCACGAGCGGCCGCACGTGCTATGTCCGGTCTGCTGGCTCAACCGGGTAGCCCCGGCCCCCGAGGCGCCCAGCAGCTCTGGCGCGGCCGAGCCGCCAGAGCCGACCTGACCAGCACGGCCCGACCAGGGGCACGAGCAAGTCCGCGGCGGCATGCGAGACTCGTGGATCAGCCGCGGCCCTACGACGGACCATCGCCGCCGATCGTCAGACCGAGAGGACGCGCATGCTCATCGACTCAGGAACGCTCTCCGGCGGTCTGACGGCTGTCGAGGACGCTGCCGCGGCGGCCGAAAGGGACGGCTACGACGGTTTCAGCGCCTCGGAGACGGCACACGACCCGTTCGTGTCGCTTGCTCTCGCCGCGCGTGCCACGACGAGGATCATGCTGCGGTCGGAGATCGCTGTGGCGTTCGCCCGCAATCCGATGAACATGGCGATGCTGGCGAACGACCTTCAGCAGGTCTCCGACGGCCGGTTCCAGCTTGGCCTGGGGTCGCAGGTGCGGCCGCATATCGAGCGGCGGTTCAGCATGCCCTGGAGCCATCCAGCACCCCGGATGGAAGAGTTCATCGCGGCGATTCGCGCCATCTGGGAAGCCTGGGCGACCGGGGGCAGGCTGGCGTTCCGCGGCACCTACTATCAGCACACACTGATGACCGACTTCTTCAACCCGGGGCCGAACCCGCACGGCAACCCGGCCATCATGCTCGCGGCGGTTGGCGAGGGCATGACCGCGGTCGCGGGTCGGGTGGCTGATGGCATGCTGTGCCACGGCTTCACCACCGAGCAGTACGTGCGCGAACGCACGATCCCTGCGCTGCGTGGCGCCCGCGGGAGCCTGGATGGCTTCACCCTGTGCCAGCCGGTGCTCTCGGTCATCGGCTCAGATCCGCAAGCCAGGGCCTCGGCGGAGGTGGGCGTGCGCAGGCAGATCGCCTTCTACGGCTCGACGCCGGCGTACCGGTCTGTGCTCGAGCTGCACGGCTGGGGAGACCTCGGCGACCAGCTGAATGCGCTGTCCCGACGCCAGGAATGGGCCCAAATGGGAGACCTGATCACCGACGACGTGCTCGATGCATTCGCGGTGGCCGGCACGCCAGCGGAGGCAGCCGCAGCCATATGGCAGCGGTTCGGCGACGTTGCTACTCGGGTGTCGCTTTACACCCCGTACACCGCCGACCCGGCCGACATCGCCGCCACCACGGCAGCGCTGCGCGCCCACCAGGAGGCAGCCGCCAGCTAGCACCGGCGTTACACGCTCCCGACCTGCTTGTCCTGGCCTCCCCACGCACGCTGCCGAAGGACGAATTTCTGGATCTTCCCCGTCGAGGTCTTCGGCAGCGGTCCGAACTCGACCGAGTCCGGACATTTAAAATGCGCGAGGCGGTCTCGGCAGAAGGCGATGATCTCCTCCGGAGTCGCCGCTGCGCCCTCGTTGAGAGTGACGTACGCCATCGGCCGCTCACCCCAGTGCGGATGCGGGACGCCGATGACCGCACACTCGAGCACGGCGGGATGCGCGCAGATAGCCTGCTCGACTTCGATGCTGGAGATGTTCTCCCCGCCCGAGATGATGACGTCCTTGCCGCGGTCGCGAAGCTCGATGTTGCCGTCGGGATGCCAGACGGCGAGGTCCCCGGAATGGAACCAGCCGCCAGCGAACGCTTTATCGGT
>JASHOE010000198.1 GCA_030041275.1 Streptosporangiaceae bacterium | reverse complement strand
AGCGAGACTACGCGTAATCACTGCGTTGACACTGACCCGGGGCACACCGCAGTCGCCGCGTGCCGCAAGGGATTGTACGCACGTTACGCTTCAGTAGCACCTCGGCCGTGATACTCAGTCTTAGCCGCCGTCGGGATCAGGGGCCGGCGTCCGCCGGTCCGTCGGGGGCCACGGCGCCGGGTTCACCGCGCGGTAGGCCTGCCTGCTGAGCGCCTCGGGCAGGTGCATGCGGAGCATCACCTGGCCGACATTGGCGGGGACGGTTCGCTGGGTGAGCAGCGACACGACGATCATCACGCCGAACGCCAGCGGAACCGTCCAGGTCGCCGGCTGGCCGAGGAGCACCGCGCCCCAGCCGCTCGCCGCCGCGCCGAGCATCGTCAGCACGATGGCCGCCAGGCAGGATCCGCCGCCGATGACGATGCCCGCCGTGGCGCCGATCCTGGTGAGCCGCCGCCACCATATCCCGAGCACCATCAGCGGGCAGAACGACGACGCCGCGATCGCGAACGCCCAGCCCACGAGCAGGGCCAGCGAGAAGCGGTCGATCAGCAGCGCGGCGACGGTGGCGACCGCCCCCGCGCTGATCGCGCACCAGCGGAACGTGGTGACGCCGCCCTTCATGAAGTCGTGCGACAGCGCGCCTGCCACGCTGACGAGCAGGCCGGACGAGGTGGACAGGAAAGCGGCGAACGCCCCGGCGGCGACGAGCGCGGCAAGCAGCTCGCCAGGCAGCCCGGGCAGCAGCTGTCCTGGCAGCGCCAGGACGACGCTGTCGGAGTCACTGGACAGGTAGAGCTGGGGCGCGTGCAGCCTGGTCAGCACCGCGAGGATCGTCGGGAACACGTAGAAGCTGCTCAGCAGCAAGACCACGATCAGCGTCGTCCGCCTGGCCGCCTCGCCGTCCGGGTTGGTGTAGAACCGCACGAGGATGTGCGGTAGCCCGATCGCGCCGAAGAACGTGGCGATGATGACGCCGTACGTCGCGGCCAGCGGGTGCGCGCCGCTTGTGCTGAGGAACGGGGAATCCCACGACTCGCTCGAAGACGGTTCCATGGCCAGGCTGACCGGGACGGGAGCGCCGGCCGCGAAGCCGATCCGCGTGCCCGCGCCGCCGGCGTGCCGGCAAGCGCACAGGTCCACGGCCTGGTCCCGGTAGGTTCGCTGATCGAGCAGGCCGGTGACCGTGGCCTGCGCGGGGCGGGTCAGGGTGAAGCTCGTCGCCTCTGTCATGCTCACGACGGTGGCGCGGGTGAACACCGGGGCTCGGTCCGGGGTCAGGTTGGGACTGGAGTGGTGCCCGGCCGCGATCAGCAGCACGAGCGCCGGTATGCCGATCGCGCACAGCTTCAGCCAGTACTGAAAGCACTGGACGAAGGTGATCCCCTTCATGCCGCCCATCGCGATGTTGCAGCTCACGACCACGCCGAGCGTCGCCGCGCCGACCCAGTATGGCGCGCCGAGCACCCATTGCAGCGTGATGCCCGCGCCCTCCATCTGCGGCAGCAGGTAGAACCAGCCGATGACGAGGACGAGCGCGGTCGCCGTCTGGCGCAAGCCGCGGGCCCCGAGTCGGCCGACGGCGAAGTCGGGGATGGTGTACGCGCCGAAGCGCCGCAGCGGCGCCGCGACGAGCAGCAGCAGGACCAGGTAGCCGGCGGTGTAGCCGACCGAGTACCACAGCGCGCCGAGGCCCTGCGCCACGACCAGCCCGGCGACACCCAGGAAGGACGCGGCCGAGAGGTATTCACCCGAGATGGCGGCGGCGTTGAGCGCTGGCGGGACTTGACGGGCGGCGACCATGAAGTCGTCCGGTGTCCTGGCGACCCGGATGCCGCGCGCGCCGACCATGATCGTGAGCAGCGTGACGAACGCGATGGCGCCGACGGCCGCGTCAGTCATCGGGCCGCCGGCTCACCGGGTCGACCAGGTGAGTGAACCGGGCCTCGAGCTGCCGCGCGTGCCGGTTGTAGAACCAGCCGACCGCGAGAAAGACGGGGTAGAACGCGAACCCGAGCACGATCAGCGTGAGCGGGACGCCGGCCACCGTCATCCTGGTGACCGCCGGCACCATGGCCGCGATGACCGGGTAGGAGGCGGTCACCGTGAGTGCGAACGTCAGGCACATGAGGGACAGGCCAAGCTGTGCGCGCACGAACGACCTGACGAGCAGGCGTCCGGCGCTCGTCTCGTCGCGCAGGTCGCTCAGCCCGGGAATATCGTGCTGGATCAGTACCTGATCGGGCCGCCAGACAACGCGCTGCCGTCCTGCCTGGACCCCGGGTTCGGCGCCAGCCTGACCAGTGTTATCCGCGTACACGGTAAGCCCCGCCTTCCGGCCCGGAGGATCCGGTCCCTGACGTCCCGCACGTGACGGCGGCTTACCGGCAGTGAATGGCCGGCGACCATTACGGCATGAACACCGTTAGTCACCGAGAATTCGGTGATGTGCTTGACCTGCACGAGAAAGCCACGGTGGATGCGGATGAACCCGTAGCCCGACCACCGTTCCTCCAAGTGGGAGATCGGCATTCGCAGCAGGTAAGCGCTGCCGTCGGTGGTGTGCAGCCGCACGTAATCCCCCTCGGCTTCAACCCAGCGCACCTGCTCACGGGGGATGAACCTGGTGCGTCCCGCTGTCTCGACAGGGATCGTGGCGAACGGGTCCTCGTCCTGCGCGTCCGGGTGCTCGGGCGAGCGTCCGAGCGCGCGCCCGAGTGCGGTGCTCAGGCGTGCGCGAGATACCGGTTTGAGCAGGTAGTCGCACGCTCCGATCTCGAAGGCGCGAACCGCGTATTCCTCAAAGGCCGTAACGAAGACGATAGCTGGGGGCGTGGCGAACCTGCAGAGGACGTTGCCCAGCTCGATGCCGTTGAGCGCGGGCATCCTGACATCGAGGAAAACGACATCGTAAGAACGCTCCTGAAGGTAGCGGAACGCGTCGCTTGAATTCTGCGCGGTGTCCACCGAGGCGATCGAGAATGCCGTGCGCAGCAGGTAGCTCAGCTCATCCCTGGCCGGCGCCTCATCATCGATGACCAGCGCTGTTGCGGTGCGTGCGGCGGTCATTGCCCGCTCATCGCTGGCGCGAACTTGGGCAGGCGCATCGTGACCTT
>JASHOE010000197.1 GCA_030041275.1 Streptosporangiaceae bacterium | reverse complement strand
CCGAAATGGCGAGCGGCCCCGGGTAGCGGAAGGTGACCGGGCTCATCAGCGTGCCGAGCCTGATCCGCGACGTGTCGCGGGCCAGCCCGGCGAGCGTGATCCAGGCGTCGGTCGGCCCGGGCAGGCCGCTCACCTGACCCATCTTGAGGTAGTGATCGGACCGGAAGAACGCGTCGAAGCCGAGGTCCTCGCTCGCCCTGGCGACACTCAGCAAGGTCTCATAGCTGGCGCCCTGCTGCGGCTCGGTGAAGATTCGCAGTTGCATGCGCCTATCTTTGCGGTCCGCTGCGGGGCCGCGCGACCCGAACCTACCCAGGCGCGCGGTTGGGCCTGGCACATGTCAGCCCGTCAATCACCGACCCGCTGATCATCGCCACGGCCTGCGCGCCGCGTTTGGGCGTGCGGGTGCTGGTCGTGACCACGTAGTCGCCCGCTCCCTGCACGCTGCCGTAGTCGGTGGTGCCGTTCGTGATGGCGACCGTCGCGAGGCTCGTCGTGCTGGCCAGGTAACTCGCCGCTGAGGCCGTCCCCCAGGCCAGGTACCCGGCGCCCAGCGAGAGCGAATTGGGGCTGAAGCTCCCGCCGGACAGCCGGAGCACCAGCCGGGCCGGCTGGGACGGCGCCGACGAGTAGAACAGCTCGGTCAGGCTCGCGGAAAAGTACGCCGTGGCTCCGCCGTACGACGCGATCAGGCTGACCGCAGTCTGCGCTGGCCAAGCCAGTGATTCCCAGCCCCCGCCCAGCACGACCGGGTTAACTCGGCGCAGCACCGGCGGAACGGCGGTCTGCTGGCGGGCGGGGAACGCCGCGGTGCTCCTGGCGACCAGGCGCGTCGGCCCGCCGCTGGCGGTGTCCGCGATCGACCACACCAGCGTGCGCCCGATGAAGAGCGGCGGTCCCACGTACCCGGTGGCGATCACGGCCACGGCCCCCGTGCTGAGGTTCGCCTCGACGATCGCACGGCGCGATCCGTCCGCCTGGGCCCAGGCGGCCAGCGTGTCCCCAGGCTGGGCGAGAACCGGGAAGCTCAGCACGATGCCGCGCTGACCAGGCGGCTCGAGCGTGGTCACCGCCTTCGTTGCGGGAGACCACAGCCGCATCGGCGTACCTGGGCCAGCCGCTCCGCTTGGCGTGGTGTTACCCGTAAACCAGATCAGGTCGCCGTTTCCGGCGACTGCGCCGGCGGTCGGCTCGCCGCGGGCCGGCAGTCCCGCGACATCCGTCAGAGCGGCGCCGGTGGCGACGCTCTGCTCGGCGATGCCATGGAAGCCAGCGGTGCTCAGCACGGTGTACGCAGCGCTGCCGTCCGGCGACACAGCCAGCACCTCGCTGCCGATCGGCAGCCTGTGCTGGAGCGCCGTTGTCAGTGCAGGATCGGGCGCCGCCTGGCAAACGCGCGCCGCGCGACCTGGCTGTACGGCTGGCCCCGGCCGCACCGTGTCCAGGCCAGCTAGCTGGCTGGCGGCCACCGCCGCGAGCCCCGCGACGGCTGCCACCCCCAAGGCCACCCGGCCGCGAGCGCGCCGTCGTCGCTGCCGCCCGCGGGCAATAACGCCCGCCCGCCCCGGTACCGGGAGCTGCGTCGTAGCGAGCTCGCCGAACAGCTGGTCCAGCACATCCTTAGCCATCGGTCACCTCGGAACTTGGCCGCCGCGCCCGGCCGCCGCCGCGGTTGCCCCCGCAATCGCTGAGCGCGACCGCAAGGCCCTCGCGGCCGCGTGACAGCCAGGCTTTGACGCTGCCGACCGGGCAGCGAAGCTCGGCGGCGATCTGGCTCACCGGCAGGTCCGCGACGTAGTGCAGGACCAGCACGACACGCTGCCGCTCCGGCAGCGCCCGCAGGGACGCGATGAGCGCCACTGCATCCGGGCTGATCTCGGGCACGTCGCCAGCCAGCAGCTTGTGCGCGGCAGCACGGGCGGTTCGGTCTCGGCGGAACCGACTGGTCGCCAGGTTCGTCGCGACCCGCCGAACCCAGGCTTCCGGTGAGTCGAAGCCGCGCACCGAGTCCCAGCGCTGCCACGCCCTGGCGAACGCCTCCTGAGCAATGTCCTGTGCATCGGCGACGTTGCCGGTCAGCGCATAGGCGTAGCGAACCAACCGCATGGAGGTCGCGTCGTAGAACTCGTCGAAGGCAGCAGCCCCGATGTCATCCGCCATCGGCCGCCGGCCCGCGCTCGCTGAGGCTTCTGCCGTCACACCACCATGACGTTCCAGCTGACCCCCTGGTTACGCCGGGGTCATGAGCCTACGGCCGGGTGAGTGTGGCCAGGCACTCCACGTGGTGCGTCATGGGAAACGCGTCGTAACCGCGCAGCCCGGTCAGCTGCCAGCCGCCGTCCAGCAGCAGCCGGAGGTCCCTGGCCAGAGTCGCCGGGTCGCAGGACACGTAGGCGAGCCGTCGGAGCCGGGCTGCCGGGTCGCACAGGACGTCGATGGCTTGCCTCGCCACTCCGGTGCGCGGCGGGTCCACGACGGCTATCGAGGCGCCGCGAATTCCGAGGCGGCGCAGCACGTCCGCCACATCCCCGCGGTGCACCCTCGCCCAGGGCCAGTCGCGCAAGTTATGCCGCGCGTCACGGACGGCGGTCAGATTCTCCTCCACGGCGAGGACACGTCCCTCGGCGCCGACCGCCTCGGCAAGCAAGCCGGCGAACAGGCCGGCGCCACAGTAGAGGTCGAGCGCCACGTCGCCTGGACGCGGCGACAGCTCGGTGAGGACGTCCTTTCCCAGCACATCGGCGGCGCCGGGATGTACCTGCCAGAAACCCCCCAGGCTCACTCGCCAGTCTCGGCCCGCGGCCCGCTGGGTCAGGTAGCCGCGGCCGCGCACCGGGATGCGGGCGCCCGATTTGCCGGAGATCTGCACGCTCGCGGCGGCCACGTCGGGTAGTCCCGCTGGCCGTCCCGTGACCAGCACGCCGACCTCCTCGGTCTGCGGCACGACCGCGACTTCCACGGACTGGGCGCCGGGCCACCGCTTCGCCGTCACGTCCGCGCCGGTGACGAGGTCGTGCGCGATGCGGCAGTGCGAGATGCCGACGACGTCGTGCGAGCGATGCCGTCGCAGGCCCGCCGTCCCGGCCGCGTCAACCGCGAAGCTGACAACCGTCCGCCAGCCCAGGCCGCCGTCGTTCCCCACGATGGGGTCGACCTTCACCGGGTGGTCGAATCCCGCGATCCGGTTCAGCTGCTGCCGGATGACGGCCGCCTTCAGCCGCCGCTGGGCATCCAGGCTGGCGTGCTGCCAGTCACAGCCGCCGCAGCGACCAGGCCCGGCATAGCGGCAGGGCGGAGTGACCCGGTCAGCGGATTGCTGCAAGACTTCGGTCGCGTCCGCCCGGACGAGCCGCGCTGTGGTCTGTGTCACCGTGGCGCGGACGCGCTCGCCCGGCAGGGCGTGCCGCACGAAGACCGCGAGGCCCGTATCATCCTGCCTTGATACGCACCAGCCGCCGTGCACGACCTCACCGACAGTGAGTTCCAGCACGTCACCGGCCTGTGGAGCGGAGGTAGCCGTGGCAGTCACGGGCAACATCGTGCCCTGGCCACCCACCGGAGCCGACCCGCGGGTACCGGTGGGCGGCATCGACCGGGCTCGGCCAGCAGCCCGCGGGCGGTTTTCGAGGGGAGCACGGGTGGCTCGTCCTGCGGGAGTGAGTAGCGTGAGTCCGCCGTCCTGGCCGGAAGGAAGCTCGTGCATATCGTGATCATGGGATGCGGACGGGTCGGGTCCAGCATCGCGCACTCCCTGGAAGACCAGGGTCACTCGGTGGCGATCATCGACCAGGATCCCGAGGCCTTCCGGAAGCTCCGGTCCGGCTTCAAGGGCACCAAGGTGACCGGCGTGGGATTTGACCGGGACGTGCTCACCGAGGCCGGAATCCAGCGGGCAGACGCCTTTGCGGCCGTGAGCAGCGGCGACAACTCGAACGTGATCGCCGCGAGGGTGGCCAGGGAGTCGTTCGGCGTCCAGCGGGTCGTGGCGCGCATCTATGACCCGCGCCGGGCCTCCGTGTACCAGCGGCTCGGTATTCCCACGGTCGCCACCGTGGCCTGGACAGCCGACCAGATGCTGCGCAGGCTGATACCTGAGGGAGCCGAGTCGCTGTGGCGGGACCCGACCGGCGCGGTCGTGCTAGCCGAGGTTGCGTACTCCGATGACTGGCTCGGCGAGAAAATCTACGACCTGGAACAGGCGGCCCACACCCGGATCGCGTTCATCGCCCGGCTCGGCGAGGCGGTCATCCCTGGACCAAGCCTGGTGTTGCAGGAAGGCGACGTCGTGCACGTGATTGCCGAAGAGGCAGACCTCAGCAAGGTCGCCAGCGTGTTCGGGAGCCGGGAGCCGGGGAAGGCGGGACACTGATGCGCGTCGCGATAGCCGGGGCCGGCGCGGTCGGCCGCTCGATCGCCAAGGAGTTGCTGGACAACGGGCACGAGGTGCTGCTCATCGACCGGGACCCGGCGTCGATCAAGGTACACAGCGTGCCGCGGGCCGAGTGGCTGCTCGCCGACGCGTGCGAGATCACCGCGCTCGACGACGCCGCTCTGGAGCGGTGCAACGTGGTCATCGCCGCGACCGGAGACGACAAGGTCAACCTCGTGGTCTCGCTGCTGGCCAAGACCGAGTACGGAGTGCCGCGCGTCGTCGCGCGGATTAACAACCCGAACAACGAATGGCTGTTCAACGAGTCGTGGGGAATCGATGTCGCCGTCTCCACGCCACGACTGCTGTCCGCCCTCGTCGAGGAGGCAGTGAGCGTGGGTGACCTGGTTCGGCTCATGACCTTCCGGCAGAGCGAAGCCAACCTGGTGGAGCTGACCATGCCCGCCGACGCGCCGCTCGCGGGGCAGCGGGTCGGCAGTATCGAGTGGCCGCCCGATACTGCGCTCGTGGCGATCCTCCGCGACGGCAGGGTCATCGTTCCCAGCCCAGACGACCCGCTCGAGGCCGGGGACGAGCTGCTGTTCGTTACCAGCCAGGATGTGGAGCGCGAACTGGCCAAGCTGCTCGGCTGCGCGGCCTGAGCTGATCATCCGCCGCGCTGACGGGTCCGCCGAAGCGGTTACCGCGTCTCGGTGATCTCCGGGCCGCGCTCAAAGGGATTGAACGGGTTCGGCTGCTCGTCGCCGCCCTGACCCTCGAGGGCCTGGCGCGCTTCGTCGGGAAGCTGTATCTGCAGCGGCTGGCGCGGCGGCTGCGCGTGCTCACCGCGGACCACGACGACGTCCGCCAGGATGTCCCTGAACTGATCGGTGAGCTCATCCTCGACCGCAGCCGGCCCGCTGATCAGGCCGCGCAGGAACCAGCGCGGACCGTCGACGCCGATGAACCGCATCGGCTGCGGCGGTACCGGTTGCGTGCCGGCGCCCTGCGGGACGACACGTGCCAGCAGCTCCGGACCGAACGGCCCTTCTTGCTCCGCGCTCTGGCCGCCTACTTTGGCGACCTCCTGCTCGATCTCGGGCAGCACCTCGTGCCACAACCCTGAGGTGCGCGGCGCGGCGAAGGGCTGCAGTTGGAGCCCGCTTTCGCCCCGCACCACGGCGATGGAAATGCCCTCTTCCTCCGACATCAGGACCTGAATGTCATAGCCGTCCCGCACCGGGACCAGCAGGCTGCCGAAATCGATGCGCGGCTGCTCGGGATACTCGCTAGCGCCGTCCCACGGCCCGGCGTTGCGAGCCGTGCCAGGCTCGGCCTCCCGGTCACGCAGCCGGGTCCAGGTCGCGGGATCGCTCAGGTCTGCGCGCGCGGGGCGGCTCTCCTGCGGCTCGTCGGTTGCCAGGTACGCGCCCCCATCGGCGCCGTCCGGCCCGGCATCATGAACGGGGCTGACATAGTCGGGCTCGGCGTAGTCGGTGTCGGCGTTATCCTCGGCCTCGTAGCCCTGGTCGACGTCGGCGTACTCTTCGCCCGGCTCGGCCGTCTGGTAATTCTCGTCGGTCGCCTCGGAGGCGCTGCTGCCGTCCTGGCGGCGGCGTCGTCGGAACACCCCGCACGCTCCTTATCTCCCGGCCTCGCGGGTCGCGGCCGGGACCTCGTCGTCCCCCGGAATCGCCTCTGCCATGGCGTGCCCGCCGGTCGAGCCGTGGCCACCATCGCCACGCTGTGACCCGGGCAGAAATGCCACCTCACGGAACACCGCGCGCTCTACTCGTTGAATGACAAGCTGCGCAATCCGGTCACCTCGCCGGAACTGCACGGTCCGTTCAGTGTCGGTGTTCAGGAGAATCACCTTGATCTCGCCACGGTACCCGGCATCGACGGTGCCTGGCGCGTTGACGATGGTCACGCCGTGTCTGGCTGCCAGTCCCGACCGGGGATGTACGAATCCGGCGTACCCATCCGGCAGCGCGATGCACACCCCAGTGCCGACGACGACTCGCTGACCGGGTCTGATATCGACATCAGCGGTGAGGAAAAGGTCGTAGCCGGCGTCGCCAGGATGGGCGCGCTGCGGCAGCGGCAGCCCGTCGTCGAGACGCGTGATGAGGACTTCCACCGGTACCGGCTCGTCGCTGGCACCCGTCATCGCGTCGTCCTCCGAAAGCAGTGAATTCCGACTGGCAGTGTCGGCTAATCGGTCGGCCTGACCTGGTCTGGCGCCAGGCTAGCCGTCCGGCGGGTCGCCGCGCAGTTCCGGCCAGGCATAGGTGATGACCGCCGCGAACGGAACGGCGATGATGGCGCCGGGAATACCGGCGATGATCCCGCCGACGGCCAGCGCAAGGATGATCGCCAGCGGGTGCAGCCTGATGATTCGCCCGACGACGAGGGGCTGGAGCAGGTGATCTTCTATCTGGTTCTCGACGATCAGCACGCCAAGGAGGATCACCGCCGCGACCCAGCCCTTGGTGGCAAGCGCCACCAGCACGGCCAGCCCGCCAGCCACGAGTATCCCGACCAGCGGCACGAAGGCGGCCAGAAAGACAAGTACGACCAGCGGAACCAGCAGCGGCACGCCGAGGAGCCAGAGCGCGACGCCGAGGAGAACAGCGTGGATGGCTGCGACCGCCGTCGCGCCTCGCATGTAGTAGACCAGCGCGCGCCAGGCCTGGTCCCCCGCTCGGTCGGTCCGGCTCTGCGCTACCGGGCGCATGCCCTTGATCAGCCAGGCCCAGATTCGCCCGCCGTCCTTGAGCAGGAAGAACGTGATGAACAGGGTCAAAACCGCGCCGGCCAGGAACTCGCCGATGTACTTCCCGCCAGTCAGCACCGTCCCGGCGACCACCGACTTGTGCTGGGAAATGTAATTCAACAGGTCTTTGGTCAGCGCCTGCAGCCGCGTGGCGTTCAGGCGGAACGGCGGACCTGACAGTGAGTTCTCCAGATGGGTCAGCGTTCGCTGCACCTCGGAGAACAACGACTGGTACTGATCAGCGATCTGGTTCGTGATGAGGGTGATGGCGCCCGCGATCACGATCAGGGCGATCAGGATCATGCACCAGGTCGCGAGCACCGGTGAGAAGCCGCGCCGCCGCAGCCAGCTCGCCTCCGGCTCGAGCAACGCGGTGAGCAACAGGGCGGCGATGAACGGGATCACCACGAGCCGCAGCTCGACCGCGAACCGGAAGGCCAGGTAAATGACCGCGCCGGTCAGCAACAGCCGCCACGACCACGCGGCGAGCACCTGGAGCAGCCTGGGCACCTGGGCGTCCGGCCCTCGCCTTGGCTGGTCGGCGTCGCCCGCCGGAGAGCCATCGGCTCCGGTGTCGGCCCCGGTGATCGCGGTGGCGCCGGCGCCGCGAGGAGGCTGTCCGCCAGTACCGCCGTTGCCACCGGGGCTGGTCACCACGCCCGTCCGCCACAGCCGGCGAAGGCCTGCAAGCGCCCTCGCCGACGGCTCACGCGCGGGGGTCGTCGGCTCGTCGGGGCGGCCTTCCGCTGACGGGCCCGTCATGGGGTACATGTAACCAACTACGGTAGGTCCATGCACTCCTACCGGGAGCGTCTCTTCGCTCCACCGCTGTGGTGGGTGACCGGGATGCTCACCATGCTCACGTTCGGGGCGATCGTCTGGACCGGCTTCGACCTCGGTCTTACCGTGGCAGTCTTCGGTGTATTGATCGCCGTCACCGCCGCGTTCCTGCACAACTGGGGACGGGTGACGATCGAGATCGCCGACGGCATGCTCAGCGCGGGGCGCGACCGGCTGCCGCTGGCGGACGTGGGCGAGGTACGGCCGCTCACCGAGGCGCAGACTCGGGCGCTGCGTGGTCCGTATGCCGACCCGCGGGCGTTCGTGCTCATCAGGCCCTACCTTCGATGCGCCGTCTACGTCGAGGTGACGCGGCCGGACGCGGCCACCCCGTACTGGCTGCTGGCAACCAGGAGGCCGGCCGAACTAGCAGCTGCGATCGAGAGTGCACGCCCCGTAGTCAGTTCCGGGCCTAGAACATGACATGATCACGGTCGGCGGGGTAGTAACCAGTCCGCTCGGCCGTGGGCCGACGGGAAGGACAGGCAGATGTCAGGCAAGCAGCGGGGCAGCACGGCCAGTCGCGCCGTGAGCGCGCTAGTCGGCGCCGGAGCCGCCTTCGGGGTTCGCAAGCTGCTCATCATTGGCTGGAAGGCCGTCACCGGCAAGGAGCCCCCGGAGCATCCGGAGGACCCGCAGGTCGCTCTTGGCGAGGCGCTGATCTGGGGCGTCATGGTGGGCGCGGCAGTGGGTGCAGCGCGGCTGCTAGCAACGAGGGCCACCACCAGGAGGCCCAGCGAACCCGACGCGGAATGACCCGGCCCGCAGGTGGCGAGCGGGCCACGCCTAACCTGATGCGGTGCACGGGAAGAACCGCTCCGGGCTGAGCTACAAGATCGCTTACGCGATCCGCAACCCAGACCGGATCAGCGGGTACGCGCGCCGTCGCGGCCGCGACGCCATGCTGTGGCTGGCTACCCGCGATCACGTGAGCTACTACCGCGCGGTGATGCGCGCGGACGCGACCCGGAGCAGCGACGGCGCCGTCGGCAGCCGATCGCGCGACTCGTGGCTTCGTGTCGGTCAGCTGCAGTTCGACTACCTGCTTCGCCACGGCCTCACGCCGGGGATGCGGATGCTCGAGATCGGCTGCGGCAACTTGCGGGCCGGCCGGCTCTTCATCGACTACCTGGATACTGGCAACTACTACGGCACCGACATCTCGCCCGACATCCTCCTCAGCGCCGAGCACACGATCTCGGAGTTCGGCCTGCAGCGCAAACTGCCGCATCTCACGCTCATCGACGACCTGCGCCTCGAGTTCCTGCCCGACGAGTGCTTCGACGTCGTGCACGCGCACAGCGTTTTCTCGCACTCACCACTGAGCGTCATCGAGGAGTGCCTGGCGCACGTCGGCCGCGTGATGGCACCGGCCGCGTTCTTCGACTTCACCTTCGACCGCACCGACGGAGCGGAGCACCAGGTGCTGCGCGAGGATTTTTACTACCAAACCGAGACCCTGATCAGCCTCGCTCGCCGGCACGGACTTGATGCCTGCTTCATGCCCGACTGGGAGGAGACCGGGCATCAGCAGTCGAGGATCCGGGTAACCCGGCCGGCCTAGCGGGGCATCGCGCCGGCACAGCAGACTGGTAGGCAGCAGACACGACCGCGTTTAAGGCGGGAGGGGAGCGTGGCCGCGGAACCGAGGGTGCTGGCGATGGTGCTCGCCGGCGGAGCAGGCAAGCGACTTGCCCCGCTCACCGCCGATCGGGCCAAGCCAGCCGTACCGTTTGGCGGCCTGTACCGCCTCATCGACTTCGCCCTGTCCAACCTGGTCAACGCCGGCCTGCGGCGCATCTGCGTACTGACCCAGTACAAGAGTCACAGCCTCGACCGGCACATCACCACGACCTGGCGGCTGTCCAGCCTGCTGGGCAACTACGTGACGCCGGTGCCCGCCCAGCAGCGGCTGGGGCCGCACTGGTACACCGGCTCCGCGGATGCCATCTACCAGTCGCTCAACCTCATCTATGACGACCAGCCGGACATCGTCGCGGTGCTCGGCGCGGACCACGTGTTCCGGATGAACCCGCTGCAGATGATCGACCACCACGTCGCGCACGGGGCCGGAGTGACGGTGGCGGCCATTCCGGTGCCGCGGGCTGAGGCAACGGCGTTCGGCGTGATCGGCGTGGCAGACGACGCCCGCACCATCGAGGCCTTCCGGGAGAAGCCCGCCGACCCGCCGACCATGCCCGGCCAGCCGGACATGGCGTACGCGTCTATGGGCATCTACGTCTTTAGCACCGATGTACTCGTGGACGCGCTACGCGAGGACGCTGCTGACGACTCCAGCCGACACGACATGGGCGGCGACATCGTGCCGATGCTGGTCCGGCAGGGAGCAGCGCAGGTTTATGACTTCCTGGACAACAGCGTTCCCGGCGCCGACCCGCGCGACGCGGGCTACTGGCGGGATGTCGGGACACTCGACTCCTACTTCGACGCGCACATGGACCTGTGCGCCGTGCACCCGGTATTCAACCTCTACAACGACAAATGGCCGATCCTGACCCACGTGCCCAGTCAGCCTCCGGCCAAGTTCGTGCACGACTCCGGCGACCGGATCGGCCGCGCCATCAACAGCGTCGTCAGCAACGGGGTCATCGTGTCCGGCGGCCTGGTCCGTGACTCGGTGCTGTCACCGGGGGTACGGGTCAACAGCTGGTCCAGGGTTGAGCGCGCCGTGATCTTGGACAACACCCGGATCGGCCGGTACGCGGTCGTCGAGAACGCGATCCTCGACAAGAACGTCGACGTGCCCGAGGGCGTCCAGATCGGCGTCGACAAAGATCACGACCTCGCCCGCGGTTTCGTGGTCTCCGACGGCGGCGTCACGGTCGTAGGCAAAGGCCAGAAAGTGGTGGCGTGATCAGCATGACCGAGGTGCCGTCCGAGCGGCTCCAGGTGGCCATGCTCACGCGCGAGTATCCGCCCGAGGTCTACGGCGGCGCGGGTGTGCACGTCGAGCACCTGGCCAGGTCCCTTGCGAGCCTCGTCGACCTGACCGTGCACTGCCAGCGCGCGGACCGCGGCGCGGAGACGCCCTCGCAGCCACCCGTCGTCGCGCACCGCCCGTGGGACGTGCTCACCGGCGCCAATGAGGCCCTGCGGGTTCTCTCGACCGACCTGTCGATGACCGAGGCTGTCGGCGGCGCGCAGCTGGTGCACTCGCATACCTGGTACGCGAACCTCGCCGGCCACCTGAGCTCATTGCTGTATGGGGTGCCGCACGTCATGACCGCGCACTCGCTCGAGCCGCTGCGGCCCTGGAAGGCCGAGCAGCTCGGCGGCGGTTACACCCTCTCGAGCTGGTGCGAGCGCACCGCAATCCTTGCGGCTGCCGCTGTCGTCGCGGTGTCCAACGGGATGAAGGCGGACATCCTCGCGTGCTACCCCGAGGTCAGCCCGGATCGGGTGCATGTCATCTACAACGGCATTGACGCCGACCTCTACCGGCCTGACCCCGGGCGTGACGTACTGGATCGCTACGGCATCGACCCGAGTCGGCCGTCGGTGGTCTTCGTCGGCCGGGTCACCCGGCAGAAGGGGCTGCCGGTCCTGCTGCGGGCCGCTGGGCTATTTGATCCTGGCGTGCAGCTCGTGCTCTGTGCGGGCCAGCCCGATACGGCGGAGCTGCAGGCAGAGGTGACCGGGCTCGTGGACCGGCTGCGATCGACTCGTGGCGGCGTGATCTGGATTCCCGGCATGCTCGCCAAGCCAGAAGTGGTGCAGATCCTCAGCCATGCCACGGTTTTCGTCTGCCCGTCGGAGTACGAGCCGCTCGGGATCGTCAATCTGGAAGCGATGGCGTGTGGCGCCGCGGTCGTCGCCTCGAACGTCGGCGGCATCCCTGAGGTGGTCGCCGACGGCGTTACCGGCCTGATCGTGCCCCCGCGCGACGAGGCCGCGCTCGCGGCGGCGGTCAACGCGCTGGTCAGGGAGCCAGATCGGGCGGCGAGCCTCGGCGCCCGCGGGCGCGAGCGGGCCATGGCGGAGTTCAGCTGGGCCCGGGTTGCTGCTGAGACGGCGGACCTGTACGCCCGGCTCGCCGGACGGTAATCTGACTGCCGTGTCGCAATTCGCGATACATCTTGAATTGCAGGAGGCGTCGTGGCGACTGAGCCGACGAATCAGGAGCAGGGGCAGGAGCTCCGGGTCGGCGACCGTGACCGGGATGTCGCCGTGCAGCGGCTCCAGCAGGCGTTCGCCGAGGGCCGGCTGGACGACGAGGAGTTCGACCAGCGCACCAGGGCTGCGCTGACGGCACGGCTGAGTAGCGAGCTGGTCAAGCTGACCAGTGATCTGCCAGCAGCGAGCTCCGCTGGCCGGCCGGTGACGCCGGAGGCCACGGCCGGCCGCACGCCGGGCAAGTTCGCGATTGCCTACAAGAGCAGCATCAGGCGCGGCGGACGCTGGCGCGTGCCCGAGCAGTTCCGGGCCATCGTCTACAAGGGCAGCGGCCACATCGACCTTCGCGCCGC
>JASHOE010000196.1 GCA_030041275.1 Streptosporangiaceae bacterium | reverse complement strand
CCCTCGGCCCGGCGCCGGCCCGCCGCCGCCGGGTCGACGGCCAGCACCGCCCGGGCCAGCGCCGCGCGCAGCTGACCGGTGGTCAGCTCCCCGGCCCGCACCAGCAGCCGGGCTGCGACCGCAGCAGCCAGCTCATCAGGCAGCATCGCGAGCTCGTCGACGAACAAGCACGCCTTCGGCCAGTCGATGACGCCTGTCCCGAGCGCAGCGGCAACGTCAGTTAGCCGGGCGAGGCCGCAAGCGACGTCCAGGAGTCGACTCGCCGACCGGCTGGTCAGGCGCATCGCGGCGGCAAGTTCGTCGGTCACGTGCTCGCCCAGCTCCGACCAGCCGGGCCGACTAGCCTGGGCGCGCCGCCGGTCAGCCAGCGCGGTCACTGCCGCGGCGAGCCGGGCCTGCGACCACGCCACCTGCCGCTGGCAGCCCAGCAGCACCCCGACTAGCTCGGACTCGCCAAGGTCGTCGTGACCTCCCGCGGTGACGTCCGTCAGCGCCTTCGCCAGGGAGGGTCCTGGCCCTAGCCGGTCCAGCGCTCCGCCCGCGGCGAATCCAACGCCCCACGGCCCATCCGGATCCCGGTGCGTGAAACCTACTGGGATTACTTCGCCTGCTCCGGTATACGGCCTCGCCAGGTGGTCCGCTCGCACGTCCTCGGGCAGGCTCGCCAGCCAGGCCGCGTACTCAGCTTCGTCGCCCGGATACTCATCGGGGAGACTCCGCTCCATCTCTGCCCGGTCGGGGTCATCATCAGCAACAGGCCACCGCTCAGGGTCGTCATGACGCTCAGGGTCGTCATGATCCGCCCAGCCAACGGCTCGGACGTCGTCGTCCAGCGAGTTTGTGGCGACGTTCGGCGGATAATCAGCGTTGGCCGGGTGCGTCGGCGAGTTCGCGGCGTCGCCCGAGGAGTTGGCGGCGTGCGTCGGTGAGTTCGTTGCGATTGCCGGATCCGTAGCTGGGACTGGTGCACCCGTCGTATCGGCGGGCGGTCGCGCGCTGTCGTCGGCCAGTCCTTGCTCGCTCATGCGTACGATCACCGCCTCCCATCGACGTTAGCATCGCTCATAGTATCGAATGCCACTGACAATTCTGAGCTGCCGAGTGGAGCCTTGGAACGCGCGAGCATGCTCTCGGTGAACGCTGTTCCGCACAGCCGCCGACCTCGCCATGCTGGTTGTCATGACCGCAGAGCTGTATGACCCGTTCGAACCGGGCCAGTTCGCTGTTGGCGTGCGCACGGTCGAGATTCGCGACCAGGACCGCGCTCGGATGTTTCCGTGCGAGATCTGGTACCCGGCAGCAGACCCGCCGCCGTCTGGTGCGCCCGCCGAGCAACGCGACGCGCCAGCTGCGCGCGGCCCGCACCCACTGATCATCTTTTCGCACCACAGCGGCGGCGGCCGTCGTACGGCCACGTACCTGACCACGCACCTGGCCAGCCACGGCTACGCGGTTGCCGCGGTGGATCACAGCGAGGTGGTGACGCCGGAGCTCGGACCCAACCCGGATGAGGATCGCACGGACCGGGCAAGGCGAATCGACGCGATCATCGCAAGCCGCGTACCGGATGTGCGGGTCTTGCTGTCGGCTTTGACCGGGCCGCATCAGCCGGCCGGGCTTGAGGACATCGGGCTCGACCAAGACCTGATCGGCGTGGCCGGGCACAGTTTTGGCGGCTGGACCGCCCTGGCCGCACCCGAGCAGGAGCCGCGGGTCCGAGCCGTGGTCGCGCTCGCCCCTGGCGGCAGCTCGCGCACGCTACCTGGGGTACTCCCGCTGACCCTCCAATTCGAATGGGAACGGCCCGTACCGGTGCTGATCCTTGCCGGTGACTGCGACGTTCCCGTGTCACTCGACGGCGTGCAGGAGATATTCGCCCGAGCACCGGAGCCAAAGCGGATGTTCGTGCTTAGCAAAGCCGATCATCAGCACTTCGCCGACAACGTGGCGGCCAACCACGAGGCGCTACGAGCGATGACGCTGCCCGGTGAGGCGGCGTGGATAACCGCAGCCATGCTGCCGGCGAGCGAGCTCTGTCCTGGCGAGCATGGGCACCTGTTCGCTCGCGGACTGGCGCTGGCTCACCTCGACTCGGCGTTGCTCGGCAATTCGGCGGCGCAGGAGTTCCTAACAGAGCAGGCAGAGCGCGCGCTGGCGGAGCGCGGCGTGGCCGGCGTGCAGTACGGCGTGCCGACCGAGGCCTAGCGCACGACCAACGCCGCCAGTCAGCGCCTCGAGCCGGACAGTCACGCGGAGCCTGAGCGGGCGGTGTCAACTGGTTATCTCCCGCCTGCGCACATAGCCGTAGCCCTCCACAGGCCGTCCGTGAAGCCGTCCGCTGGATGTCGGCACAGCTCTCGATGCTGCCGACATGACGAACACCAATCCAGCGGGTGACAGTCACCCGCACACCCCTCGTTCACAGCATGTGCCCAGGTCACGCCCCTCTCCGAGTTCTCCTGACGGGAGCGAGACGACCACTTCGGGACGGCCGGCCGGGGTCGCGAGCAAAGTTCAGCTGCGCGCTGCGAGCCCCGACGCGGTGCTGGCGGTCGTTCCGCACATGCTCGGCTTCTACCCGAGCCGAAGCCTCGTGGTACTCGGCCTCGGCGAGCAGCACCGGGTCATGGTCACCTTCCGATACGACCTGCCCGAGCCCTACGACGACGAACTCGCGACCGACATAGCGCTCCACACCGAGTACGTCCTGCGCCGCGAGCGGATCGAGTCCGCGCTGCTGATCGGTTACGGATCGGAACGGCTCGTGTTGCCGGTTCTCTTGCGCACAGCGGCGAGACTCGGCAACCACGGCATCCGTCTGCAGGAGGCCCTGCGGGCGGAGGGCGGTCGTTACTGGTCGCTGCTGTGTGAGGACCCACGCTGCTGTCCGCCGGAAGGCAGGCCGTACGATCCCGGATCCCATCCCGCGGCCGACGCCATGACCCGCGCGGGTCTGGCGGCCCACCCAGACCGGGAATCGCTCGCACGGACAATCCGTCGGCCGTCGGGGACAGCGGGCACAGTCGCTCGCGCCACGGAGCAGGCGAGACAGCGGCTCAACCGGATTGTCGAGGCCGGCGAGGCAGTCGGAGCGCGTGATCCGGGCCTTCGGGTCACCCGGATCGGGCGTCAGGAGGTACAGAAGGCGATTCGCCTCTATCGGTCCGGCGGCAGCATTCGCGCGGTAGCGCGGCTCGCCTGGCTCGCTGTGCTGCTCGCCGATATTCGCGTGCGAGACGACGCATGGGCGCGGATGGATCCAAGACACCGGGAGGACCACTGCCGCCTGTGGACAGACGTCGTGCGGGGCGCTGCGACGGACTTCGTGCCAGCACCTGCATCGCTGCTGGCCTTCACGGCGTGGCAAGCCGGGAACGGGGCTCTCGCCGCGCTGGCCGTCGATCGTGCGCTGGCTGCCGACCCCGCTTATTCGATGGCCCAGTTGCTGAGCAGTGCGATCCAGGCCGCGCTGCCGCCTGCGGCCGCCAGGATGCCGATGACACCGGCTGCCGTCGCGGCTAGCTACTCGCTGCCTCCGGTTCGTGCTGCGCGGACGCGCCGAGTCCCGCGCAAGCGTCCGTCCAGGTCCGCGCGAAAGGCGAAATCGGCCCGCGGGTCATGAGGCACCTGCGCGGGCCGAGTCGAGGCCGGGGAGCGGCGGCTCGTCGGGACCAGACGCCCGGAGCGAGGTCCTGTGCGGTTCGGGGTCCGGTGCGTGGCCTACGCGCAACGGCGCGCGGCCCGTGCGGTGCGCTCGCTGGGGCAGCTGGCGCTCATCCGCCGGAGCCATAGTCGAGCGCCGCCTGCAGCACCGGATCCTGACCGGCGAGGACTTGCTGAATTGTCGGCGCGACGGTGATATCGGGGCCGACGAGTGGCACCCCGGTTCGGTTAACGACCGCTGTTGTGTA
Organism: Streptosporangiaceae bacterium; assembly: GCA_030041275.1. Taxonomy (GTDB): domain Bacteria; phylum Actinomycetota; class Actinomycetes; order Streptosporangiales; family Streptosporangiaceae; genus JAJYUU01. The sequence goes on along the minus strand of JASHOE010000196.1, from coordinate 21,229 downwards.
CTGCACGGAAACACCCCAGTAGGGGAGCTTGAGGACTCCGTCATCGTCGCCGTACTCGTCAATCGGGTCCTCAACCGGCTGACCGATCATGGTCGCGTTGGTCTGCTGACTGAGATTTCCCGCGTCAACCGTGGCAGCGGAGTCGGTTTGCTGGTTGATCAAGCCGAAGACGCGGCCGCGCTGGTTAATCGCCGAGTTGGCGGTTATGCCGTCGATGAGCGTCTGGAACGGATCGCTGTCGCCACCGGGGTTGTCTCGCAGATCGACGATCAGCCGGTATTCGGGGTGTTGCCGCAGCACCGCTAGGGCCTGGTCAGCAATCTGCTGGAAGCCGGCGGAGCTGAGGCAGTCGTTGTACTTCAGGTACACAGCCTGCTGTGCGGCCAGCACCTGAAGCCAGTACGGGCGCAACAGGTTCTGCTCATACAGCGGCAGCGGCACGTGCGCCAGCGTGGTCGAGCCCTCCGCGGTGAGCTGCAGTTCCTCCTCAGGGATGTCTACGCTGCCAGCGGGAGCACTCTGCGCCTTCAACAGCAGCGTCCGCACCCACGGCAGTCCGAGAGCCTTCACCGCGTGCAGGCGAACCGTGACCGTGTCGCCCGTTACCGTGCGCACTGTGAACGCGGCGGATTGCAGTGAGTGGGTGAAGCTCAGCCAGTCGAGCAGCTCCGGGCTGGCCATGTCCTGGGCCTCACTCGCCGCAAAGATGCCCTGGTCCTGGTGATCGACCAATGGCCGCAGCTGGGCGAGGATCGTGCTGACCGGATGACTGTTAACCGCATCGAGTTGTGCGCCCAGCAATCGGCGCTGCCCGGGAGGCACGCCGATCAAGTCGAGCTGACCATCGATCCACTGCAGGTCGACCGGGTAGACGAGCGGATCACGGGACGACGTCTGCACGAGAGTCTCGTCGTCCTTCAGCAGGGCGACGAGCCGCATGATGCCGAGCATCACCTGGCCGTTGTTCAGTCGGGGAACATCGGACTCCAGACTGGCCGCCCTCGCATCCCAGCGCGCTCTGCTCACTCCGGTGACGCCGTCGACGTGAACTTGGGGCAGCTTCTCGGCGAGGTACGCGATGTCCCGCTGCCACCGCGCATCTCGCGTCGATGGGGGCGCTGGCGTCGCTGTGGCGACAACTGCTCCGATCACGGCCCCGGCGAGTATGACTGCCGCCACGGCGAACCACACTGCCCGGCGTGCGTGCATGAGTGTCGTTTATATCGGCCGTTTTGACCCAGTGCAAGGCTTTTAGATCCGCCGGGAGACCCAGTGCTAGCTAGGCTGGCTGATCAGGGTTTGCGTGCCGCCGTAGTCGCCCGCCCGGACGAGCGGAGCCAGCAGTCGGCCCTCGGGATAACGGAGCGCGGCAGGGGGGAGCGGCGCGAGCCGACCGCTGAGCAGGACCCGGATCGTGGCTCGTCCGGTGTTGCTGACCGGAGCGTGCTCGGCCCCGTTCACGGTAGCGGGCGGTGGCGCGGCGGGCGGTGGCGCGGCGGCCGGGACCCGACGGAGCGCCTGGGCCGCGACCGCGTCCGCGGAGCCGAACGTGACGGCACCGGGGACCGCCGCGCGAATCCGGCGCGCGGCCAGCTCGTACTCGGTGCAGCCGAGGACGATGGCCTGGCACCCGGCCGGAGTCTGCGTCGCGGCGGCCAGCACGGCCGCCGTCGTAGCGGCCTCGTCGCCAGCGTCGATGGCGTCCGCGAGGCCGGGGCAGGCAACGGGCGTGACGTGGGCGGACCCGCCGAACTCCGCGATCAGCCGGCGCTGATAGGCGCTGGCCGTGGTGGCGACGGTGGCCCAGATGGCTACGAGCTGGTGCTGTGCAGCCGCGGGCTTGATCGCGGGCACTGTACCGATGACCGGTATATCCGGCTCAAACTCGGCCCGCATCGATTCCAAGGCGTGCACCGACCCGGTGTTGCAGGCCATGACGATGACGTCCGGCTCGTACTCCGCGGCTGCGCGGGCGCAGAGCATGGCCCTGGCGGCGATGTCGGCGGGCGTGCGCGGACCCCAGGGCATGCCGTCCGGGTCGGTGGCGAGGACCAGGTCGGCGTCGGGCCGGAGCCGGTGCAGCGCCACGGCCGCGGCCAGCAAGCCGAGGCCGGAATTGATCAGCGCGATCCGCACCAGGCAACTCTAGGGCGGCACACTGGGTAGCCATGACGACTGGTGTGGACATCCTGCGAACCGCCTACGCCGGCTCGTGTGACGCGCTGCGGCGCGTCCTGGCCGGAATCACCCCCGAGGAGTTCTTCTGGGAGCCGGTCGCCGGTTGCTGGACGGTGCATCCCCGTTCGGAGGACCGGGGAGTGAGCGTCGACGGCAGCGGGGAGTGGGTTATCGACTACGACCCGGCGCAGCCGCAGCCGCCGCCGTTCACGACGATGGCGTGGCGTACCGTCCACATCGCTTCGGTGAACTACCTCTACTGGGACTACGCGTTCGGCACGGCGTCGCTGAGCTTCGACCTTGAGATGCCCGGCGACGTGGCCGAAGCGACGGACTGGCTGTTCGGCAGCCACCAGCCGGTTCTGGATGCCATGGACGGACTCACAGAGGCCGGGCTCGACCGCATCGTGCTCACCAACTGGGGTGAGCGCTGGCCGGTGCACCGAGTGCTAGCTACCCTCGTCAACGAGCAGGTGCACCACGGGGCTGAGATCAGCATGCTCCGCGACCTCTACCGCAATCGCAGCTCGCTCCGCGAGTTCGCCGCTCGGGGCTAGCGTTTGCCTGCAGGGCCCGAGGGCATGAACGCGCCGGAGCCACCGGGGTTCCGTCGGGCACGGTTCGCAGTCGGGAACAGGTAATGGCCGCCAGTTACGGGGTTCACTCCGAGGTTGGCAGGCTGCGCCAGGTGATTGTGCACCGGCCGGAGCTGAGTCTGCAGCGCCTCACCCCAGCCAACAAGGACGAGCTGCTGTACGACGATGTGCTCTGGGTCAGCCAGGCGCAGCGGGAACACGACGCGTTCGTCGAGCTGATGCGCGAGCGCGGGATCGAGGTGTTCTACCACCAGGAACTGCTCGCCGAGGCGCTCAACACGAGCGCCCGGGCTCGTGAGCACGCGGTCGAGCGGACGGTGACCCACCTGTCCGTAGGCCCCGCCCTGGTCGACACCGTCCGGGCCGAGCTCGCAACGTGGGACGGTGAACGGCTGGCCACGCACCTGATCGGCGGTCTCAAGCGCAGTGAGTTCTTCGACGGCTACGGCTCGGCGGGGCTCCAGTCGGAATCGCTCGTCGCAGCCGAGGCGGACCCGCTGGCCTACATCCTGCCGCCCTTGCCGAACAGCCTCTACCAGCGAGATCCATCCGCGTGGCTGTACGGCGGTGTGTCGCTGAATCCGCTGTTCTTCCACGCTCGGCGGGTGGAGACCATCAACTCGAGCCTGATCTACCGCTACCACCCGATGTTCGCGGCGGCGGACTTCGAGTACTGGTATCCGCCGCGGGGTGACGCGGGCAGCTTCGACGAGGAGGACTTCGGCCGCGCGTCCCTCGAAGGCGGCGACATGATGCCGATCGGCAACGGCACCGTTTTGATCGGCATCAGCGAGCGGTCGACGAGCAGGATGATCGAGCACGTCGCGCTCGCGCTGTTCGCCGCCAGCGCGGCCGAACGCGTGATCGCCGTCACGATCCCGCCCAGCCGCACCTACATGCACCTGGACACGGTCTTCACGTTCGTGGACGTCGACAAGGCCACGGGCTACATGCCGGTGGTCGATGCCGCCCCCGCCATCTCGCTGCGTCCCGGCGACAAGCCAGCAACGCTGGATGTTCGCCCCGAGACCAGCTTCGTCGGCGCAATCGAGAACGCCCTCGGGATCGGCGAGCTGGACCTGATCCCCACCAGTGGCGATGATCAGCAGCAGGCTCGCGAGCAGTGGGATAGCGGCAGCAACTTCGTCGCGCTGGAGCCGGGCGTTGTCGTCGGCTATCGCCGGAACGAGTTCACCAATCGCAAGCTGCGCGACCACGGCGTCGAGGTCATCGAGATCGACGGCTTCGAGCTTGGCAAGGGCCGCGGCGGGGCGCACTGCATGACGTGCCCCATCAGCCGCGACGAACTCTGACCCCGCTGTCGTCCGCGCCCGGCAAGATGGGTCCTATGAAGCCCACCGGGATCATGATGGTCACTGTCCAGGTAGCAAACCTCAAGGTCGCCATTGACTGGTACCGGGACGTGCTCGGGCTGGCCGTGCTCTACCTCGAGCCGAACGAGTTCTGCATGCTGGCGCCGCCAGGCGACCCCGGCAGTCCTGCCCCCGCGCTGGCCCTGGCGACCGATCATCCCGACCGGATCACGGCTCGGCCAGGGAGCGGCTGGGCACCGACGCTCGTCGTTGCGGACTTCGACGCCACGGTCGCCGAACTCCGCCGGCGGGGCGTGCCCTTCGACGCTGAGGAGGAGGGCGCTGACGAGGGCTACCGGCTGGTCCGGGTGCTGGACCCAGAGGGGAATCCGATCGGCATCACGGCGTAGCCCTGGCTCACGCCAGCCGCCGGTCGCTCGCCTGCAGTCGGTCGACCACCGCGGCGAAGGTAGTGGCTACCACGTTCGGGTCAAGGTCGTAGCCCTCGAAGCCCGAACCGAGGTAGGCAATCGCGCGGTAGCTCACCAGGCAACGCAGCCCGTCCTGGCCCGCGATGGACGCAGCCCGGCCGAGCAGGAGGTCCGCCGCGGCCCAGTCGGCCAGCTGCGCGCAGTCGAACGCGAGGGCCACCAGGTCCAGGGCGCGACTGCCCAGCCCGAACTCGTCCCAGTCGACCACGCCGGTGATCCGCGTGCCGTCGCTGAGCACGTTGGACAGGTTCAGGTCGTTCGTGGCGAAGTCCACGGGTTCCAGGCGCAGCCCCCAAACCGGCTGCAGCCACCGGCGGAGCCGTTCGCACAGCTTTGCGGCGGCCGGACCAGAGCTGGCTGCGTCGACCCACACGTCGTCCCAGGCGTCGAACAGCACATGGGAGACGTAGCCGGTGAAGTCCCGGTCGCCGGCCGAGATGCCCGCAGCGGCCTGCAGCTCGACCAGCCGCAGCAGCGCGTCGAGTAGCGCCGGGCTCAGCGAGGTCAGCGGACGCCCTGGCAGCCGGTTCTGCACGGTCAGGTGCCACTTGTCGTCGAGCATCCCGTGCCACACGATGGTGGGAACGGGGTAGCCACGAGCGCCGAGCAGCGGCAGGTGCGCCGCCGTCCAGGCGGTCTTGGCGTACGCCCCGTCCCCGAAGCGGGCCTTGATCACCAGCTCGCCGGCCGCGTCAGCCGGGGTGGTGGCCTCATCCGCCCGTGCGGCCCGATCTGCCCGGGCAGCCCCATCCGCCCGCGCTGCCCAGGTCTGAGAGCCGCGCGGCGGCGCGAGCGGCTCGGGGTCGCGTACCGATTCGCCGAGCTCGCGGGACAGCAGCGCCGCGATCGCCGGCCAGGCGGGCGGTTCGGTCACGGGGCTGGCGCCGGCTCCAGGGCCGGGAGGCCGTCGATGCTGACCGAGTTCTTCTCGACCCGATACGCGGCCAGCTCCGCGGGGGTCTTCTTCGCCGCCCACCTGTCCAGCACGTCGCGCTCGGCCGCCAGCGACATCTCTGGCACCGCGTAGCCGCAGGAGTCAGCGATCCGGTCCAGGTCGACGACGATGATCGCGCGCTGGTTGGTGAGCTGCGTCGCCGGGTCGGCGGTGCGTGGGAAGTGACCCGCGAGCTCGCCCCAGCGGTCGGTGCCCGGCAGCACGACCTCGCCGCGGCCGTGCAGCCTTAGCACCTTGGTCTCGTGCGAGAACGAGCAGAACATGATCGTGATCTGGCCGTTCTGCCGCAGGTGGGCTATCGTCTCGGCGCCGCTGCCGGTGAGGTCGAGGTAGGCGACCGTGCTCGGGCCGAGCACGGCGAAGGTGTCAGCGCTCCCCTTGGGGGAGAGGTTCACGTGTCCGCCGTCGCCGTCTGCGCTCAAACAGGGCGCGGTGGCCACGAAGAAGACCGGCTGCCTGGCGATAAACTTCCTGAGCCGGTCGTCGAGTTCGGCGTACAGCGTGCCCACAGCGTCTCCTAACAACTGGGCCTTCTAACCACGGGGCCTGCTCGGAGATGTGCGGCAGACGAGGCTGGGAGGTCCCTTGACCGACGTGGCGACGACCCGCACGCACGGCTCGGCGGCAGAGCAGCACGCGGCAGCGGTCGAGGCGATACGGCGAGCCTATGCGGCGATCCCGGCCGGCCAGCCGGTCCGGCTCGCCAAAAAGACGTCGAACCTGTTCCGGTTCCGGGCCGACGCGGCCGGTCACCAGCTCGACGCCGCGCCGTTCTCGCGGGTGATCCGCGTCGACCCGGACAGCCGCACCGCACACGTGGGTGGCATGACGACCTACGAAGACGTCGTCGCTGCCACGCTGCGGTACGGGCTGATGCCGTTCGTCGTGCCTGAGCTGAAGACCATCACGCTCGGCGGCGCCGTCTCCGGCCTCGGCGTGGAGTCGACCTCGCTGGGTAACGGACTGCCGCACGAGTCGGTGGTCGCCCTGGAGATCCTCACCGGGGACGGTCGAGTCGTCACCGCGACGAAAGACAACGAGCACGCCGCGCTGTACCGGGGCTTCCCCAACTCTTACGGCACGCTCGGCTACACGCTGTCGCTCACGATCGAGCTGCAGCCCGTCCGGCCGTATGTGCACCTGCGCCACTTCGCTTTCACCGACCCGGACGAGTGCTTCGCCGCCGTGGCGCAGGTCGCGGCCGACGGCAGCTATGACGGGCACCGCGCCGACTTCATCGACGGCACCGCGTTCGGGGCGGACGAGATGTACCTGACAATCGGCGCGTTCAGCGACGTCGCGCCGTGGCTGAGCGACTACACAGGGAACCGGATCTACTACGAGTCGATCCGGGGCCCGAAAGAGGACTTCCTGACCATCGCGGACTACCTGTGGCGGTGGGATACGGACTGGTTCTGGTGCTCGCGCGCGTTCGGCGTGCAGCGCCCGGCCGTCCGCGCGCTCTGGCCGCGCCGGTACCGCCGTTCCGACGTCTACCGCAAGCTGGTCGCGCTTGACCGGAAGTACCGCGTCACCAGCCAGGTCAATGCGCGCCGCGGCAGGCCAGAACGGGAGATGGTCGTGCAGGATGTCGAAATCCCGGTGGAGCAATCGGCCTCGTTCCTCCGATATTTCCTGGCTGACGTGGGAATGACCCCGGTGTGGATGTGCCCCCTCCGGCTCCGCGGCGAGGACAGCTGGCCGCTGTACCCGATGCGGCCGGGCCAGGTGTACGTGAACTTCGGCTTCTGGGGCACCGTCGCGCTGCCGCCGGGCGCGACCGACGGGCACTTCAACCGCCGGATCGAGGACAAGGTGGCCGAGCTCGGCGGGCACAAGGGCCTGTACTCGACCGCGTTCTACTCCCGCGAGGAGTTCTGGGAACGCTACAACGGCGAGCAGTATGCACAGCTCAAGAGCGCATACGACGGGCACGGCCGGCTCGCCGACCTGTATGACAAGTGCGTGCGCGGCGTCTGACCGCGAAAGACGGAAGGAAGACGCCGATGGCGCTGGCGCAAGTTTTCGAGCGGTTCGCGGGCCCGGACGCTCCGGTGGCGTTCCAGGCGTACGACGGCAGCCACGCCGGCGCTGCTGATTCGCCCGTCACCATCACCGTGAAGTCGCCGGTCGCCGTGTCCTACCTGGCACAGGCACCGGGCGCGCTCGGGCTTGCGCGCGCGTACGTCTCCGGCCACCTGGACGTGGCTGGGGACATGTACACCGCGCTAGCCCGGATGACACAGGTCCAGCGTGTCGAGATGAGCCTGGGCGAGAAGCTCAGCCTGCTCCGCTCCCTCGGCGGGCCCACCCTGCTGTGGCCGCGCGTCCAGCCGCCGCCGCAGGAGGTCCGGGTGAACCGGCGGTGGCTGGCCGGCCGCCGTCACACCCGCGGCCGCGACGCCAGCGCGATCTCGCACCACTACGACGTGTCTAACACGTTCTATGAGTGGGTGCTCGGTCCGTCGATGGCCTACACCTGTGCGTGCTACCCGAACGAGGACGCCACGCTCGAGCAGGCGCAGGCGACGAAGTTCGATATGGTCGCGCGCAAGCTTGCGCTGCGCCCTGGGATGCGGCTGCTTGACGTCGGCTGCGGCTGGGGCGGAATGGTGATGCACGCGGCGCGCGAGTACGGGGTCAAGGCTCTCGGCGTGACGCTGTCGCAGGAGCAGGCGTCGTGGGCCCAGGCCGCTATCAAGGAACGGGGTCTGTCTGACCTGGCGGAAGTTCGTCACCTCGACTACCGCGACGTGCCAGAGACGGACTTCGACGCGGTGAGCTCTATCGGCCTCTCGGAGCACATCGGCAAGGCCCAGCTGCCCGGTTACTTCGGGTTCCTGTTCGGCAAGCTCGTACCTGGTGGCAGGCTGCTTAACCACTGCATCACCCGGCCGGACAACATCGGCCCGGCGCGCGTGCCCAGCGGTTTCATTTACCGCTATGTGTTCCCGGACGGGGAGCTCGAAGGGCCCGGCTACCTCATGTCGCTCATGCACGACGCCGGCTTCGAGGTCAGGCATGAGGAGAACCTGCGCGAGCACTACGCGATGACGCTCGCCGGCTGGTGCAAGAACCTCGACGTGCACTGGGACGAGGCGGTCGCCGAGGTGGGCGAGGGCACGGCTAGGGTCTGGCGGCTGTACATGGCCGGCTCCCGGCTCGGCTTCGAGCAGAACGTCGTGCAGCTGCACCAGATGCTGGGCGTGAAGCTCGCCGCGGACGGGTCAGCCCGGATGCCGCTGCGGCCCGACTGGGACCCACCCCGGCCATTCCCGGTCAGCTATCCCGAAGTCGGCTGATGCTGGTCAGGGACGCGGACAGGCCGGTCTTCGGATGCTCATCGACCCCGAGGGACACGCGAGGCGTGCACCTGCAGCTGGCTGAACCGTGACGAGCGAGGGGTGTAAGCGCGCCAGTGCACAATAGCGGGGTGGAATCCGCGAGCAGCGTCGGCCGGCGACGGGATGTCGTCCTGCTCGGCTCGACCGGCTCGATTGGCACCCAGGCGGTCGACATCGTGGCGCGCAACCCGGACCGGTTCGGTGTCTGCGCGCTGGCCGCCGGTGGTGGCAACCCCGGTCTGCTGGCCCGGCAGGCGATTGACCTCGGCGCCGAGGCCGTGGCGGTGGCGAATCCCGCGGCCATGCCGGAGCTAAGAGCGGCGCTCGCCACCCTCGGCTCCGCCGACGGCGCCAGGCGAAAGCTGCCCGAGCTGACCGCGGGGGCCGACGCCGTGGCCGACCTGGCCACCAGGCCGTGCGATGTCGTGCTGAACGCGGTGACCGGCGCCGTCGGCCTCGCCGCGACGCTGTCCGCGATCGAGGCCGGCCGGGTGCTCGCGCTGGCCAACAAGGAATCGCTGATCATGGGCGGGCCACTGGTGGCGGACCGGGCGGCGCCCGGCCAGATCGTGCCAGTGGACTCCGAGCACTCGGCGATCGCCCAGTGCCTGCGCGGCGGGCGCGCAGCTGAGGTGCGCCGGCTGATCATCACGGCGAGCGGCGGCCCGTTCCTGCACCGGAGCCGCGCCGAACTGGCGGGCGTGACGCCGGAGCAGGCCCTCGCCCACCCGACCTGGAACATGGGCCCGGTGATCACGGTCAATAGCGCCACTCTGGTCAACAAGGGTCTTGAGCTCATCGAGGCGCACTTGCTGTTCGGCGTCGGATTCGACCGGATCGCCGTGGTGGTGCACCGCCAGTCCGTGATCCACTCCATGGTCGAGTTCACCGACGGGTCCACGCTCGCGCAGGCCAGCCCGCCGGACATGCGAATTCCCATCGCGCTCGGTCTCGGCTGGCCTGATCGGGTCCCGGCCGCGGCGGCGCCAGTCGACTGGACGCAGGCGCACACGTGGACCTTCGAGCCGCTGGACGAGGAGGCTTTCCCGGCGGTGTCGCTGGCGAGGCAGGCCGGAGCGGCGGGGGGCACCGCCCCGGCCATTTACAACGCGGCGAACGAGGTATGCGTGGCCGCGTTCCTGGCCGAACAGATCCCGTTCGCGGGAATCGTGGACACGGTTGCCCAGGTAGTCTCGGAACATCACGATCCGGCGGGTGGCAGCGTCGAGCTGGCGGATGTGCTCGCGGCGGATGCCTGGGCCAGGGATCGCGCACGAGAGCTGACGGGGAAGCAGTGACCGGGTACCGGGATGGAGGGGTCAGCTGATGGGTCCAACCGGCCCGGAAGATCCGTCCGACCCGCAATCAAACGGACATAACGGTCACAGCCACCAGCGACCGGGCGCCCGCGCCAGCCTGTCGAACCCGGGCCTGTTGAAGCTGGGCACCTGGATCCTGCTCGCGGCGATCGCGGTCACGCTGATCGTGGTTTACCGGGATCGGCTTGGGTTCCTGCTCGGCATCGTCATCTTCGTCGCCGCGCTGCTCGTCTCCGTCATGCTGCACGAACTGGGTCACTTCCTGACCGCCAAGAAATTCCACATGCGGGTGACCCAGTTCTTTGTCGGGTTCGGTAACACGCTGTGGTCCACTTTCCGCGGGGAGACCGAGTACGGGGTCAAGTCACTGTGGGTCGGTGGCTACGTGCGGATCATCGGCATGACGTCGATGGAGGAAGTCGACGTCGCCGACGAGCCGCGCTCGTTCCGGGCCAAGCCAGGCTGGCAGCGGATCATCGTGCTGGCGGCCGGCTCCTTCATGCACTTCGTGCTGGCGCTGGTGCTGTTCTTCATCCTGGCGGTCGGCATCGGCCAGGCCAACTCGAACACGAACCTGGTGAGCTCCATAGCGCCCTGCGTCCCCCGCAACGTGCACGCCCTCGACAGCTCCAACCCGTGCAGTGGCGGCAACCTGGGCAAGTCGCCTGCCGAACTGGCCGGGCTGAAGCCGGGCGACCAGATCGTGTCGGTGGCCGGGCAGCCGGTCAACAACTGGAATCAGCTGCGCTCGGTGCTTGCGGTTCAGTCGCCTCGGCTGACCGTGCCCGTCGTGGTCCGGCGGGCCGGGCACACCCGCACCCTCCAGGTCAAGCTCGCTGAGATCCCCGGCAGGAAGGCTGCCTATCTGGGCGTCGACCCGGCCACCGTGTACCAGCGCAGCGGCTTCTTCGGCTCCTGGGGCTACGCCGGGGATCAGTTCTCCTACACCCTGACGTCCACCGCTTCGGCTCTCGGCAAGCTGCCGTCGGCGCTGCCCGACCTGTTCTCCGCGAACCGGAGCCACACCGTGGCGGGCCAGGTGACCAGCGTTGTCGGGGTCGGCGAGGTGACCGGCGACGTGGTCCAGGCGGCCATACCCTGGCAGGCCAAGCTGTCCGTGCTGCTCTACCTGATCGCGTCGCTCAACATCTTGTTTGGCGCGTTCAACCTGCTACCCCTGCTGCCGCTCGACGGCGGTCACCTGGCAGTGGTGATCTTCGAGCGAATCCGGGCATGGTTCAACCGGCTGCGTGGACGCCCGGACCCTGGTCTGGTCGACATCCAGCGCCTGGCGCCGGTCAGCCTGCTGGTGTTCGCGGTTCTCGTGGTCTTCAGCACGCTGTTCGTTGCTGCCGATATCGTCAATCCTGTCCACCTTCAGATATAAGGGCGAGATCACCCGATGACAGTTGACCTGGGCCTTCCCCAGCTCCCGCCGCAACCGCTCGCGACGCGGCGACAGTCCCGCCAGATCATGGTCGGCAAGGGCAGCAAGGCGGTGCCTGTCGGCGGCGGGGCTCCGGTGTCGGTGCAGTCAATGACTACGACGCTCACCGCCGACGTGAACGCGACGCTGCAGCAGATCGCCGAGCTCACCGCCGCCGGCTGTCAGATCGTCCGGGTCGCCGTGCCGTCCCAGGACGACGCGGACGCGCTGCCCGCGATCGCCCGCAAGTCGCAGATCCCGGTGATCGCTGACATCCACTTCCAGCCGAAGTATGTCTTCGCCGCGATCGACGCGGGCTGCGCCGCTGTCCGCGTCAACCCCGGCAACATCAAGACCTTCGACGACAAGGTCGCCGAGATCGCCAAGGCTGCGTCGGATGCCGGGGTGCCGATCCGGATCGGCGTGAACGCCGGGTCGCTGGACAAGCGGCTGCTGTCCAAGTACGGCAAGGCCACTGCCGAAGCGCTGGTCGAATCCGCGCTCTGGGAGTGCTCGCTGTTCGAGGAGCACGGTTTCCGCGACATCAAGATCTCGGTCAAGCACCACGACCCGGTCGTCATGATCAACGCCTACCGGCAGCTGGCCGAGCAGTGTGACTACCCGCTGCACCTGGGCGTGACCGAGGCCGGCCCCGCGTTCCAGGGCACGGTGAAGTCCGCTGTGGCGTTCGGTGCGCTGCTCGCCGAGGGGGTCGGCGACACGATCCGCGTGTCGCTGTCGGCTCCTCCGGTGGAGGAGGTCAAGGTCGGCATCGCCATCCTCGAGTCGCTCGGGCTGCGCCAGCGTGGCCTGGAGATCGTGTCCTGCCCGTCCTGCGGGCGGGCTCAGGTGGACGTGTACACGCTCGCCGACCAGGTAACCGCGGCCCTGGACGGGCTGGACGTGCCGCTGCGGGTCGCCGTCATGGGTTGCGTCGTGAATGGTCCGGGCGAGGCGCGGGAGGCAGATCTCGGCGTGGCGTCCGGGAACGGCAAGGGCCAGATCTTCGTCCGTGGCGAGGTGATCAAGACCGTGCCGGAGTCGCAGATCGTGGAGACGCTGATCGAGGAAGCGATGAAGCTCGCCGAATCGCAGGAGGCCGAGCCGGCCCAGTAGTCGTGGCTCCGGGTCACCGGTGGGGCCCAGTAGCCGCGGCAGCCAGTTGAGCGGTGCGGCTAGTGGGCGGAACATGCACGGCATTGCGTCCACCTCTGGCCTAGTGCGGGCCGTGCAGCCGTTACGCTAAAGGTGTGCTGCGCACCAGGCCATGGCGCTCGGCGTCGCTGCGGCTGCTGACTGATCACGATCGCGACGAGGTGATCGCCCTCTGCGACCGCGATCCCGTAGCTAATGTCTTCGTCGGCTCGCGCGTGCGCTCGGCCAGCCTCGATCCCGCGCGGCTTGGCGGCCAGCTGTGGGGATATCCCGATGGCGGCGAGCTCACGGCGGTGTGTTACTCGGGTGCGAATCTGGTGCCGGTCGAGGCCGGACCCGAGGCGGTCGAGGCGTTTGCCGCAAAGGCGCGGATGCAAGGTCGGCGCTGCTCGTCCATCGTGGGCCCGGCACCTGCCGTGGCGCAGCTATGGTCGCTGCTGGCGCCGTCGTGGGGCGTACCGCGCGACATTCGGCCGGTGCAGCCCGTCATGGCGATTTCCGGTCTCTCGCCGGTGGAAGCGGACGCGAAGGTGCGCGCGGTCCGGCCGAGCGAACTAGACGTCGTGCTGCCATCGTGCATCGCGATGTTCACCGAGGAAGTCGGTGTCTCGCCCATCGGGGCCGACGGGGGCGCGGCGTATCGCGCGCGGATGGCTGACCTCATCGCCATGGGCCGATCGTTCGCCCGGATCGAGGACGACGGCCAGGTGGTGTTCAAGGCCGAGATCGGCGCGGTGACGCCGCAAGCGTGCCAGGTCCAGGGCGTGTGGGTGCCGCCGGAAGCGCGCAGTCGCGGGCACGCGATCCGGGGGATGGCGGCGGTGGTCCGCGCCGCCCTGACGCTGGCGCCGGTGGTGAGCCTGTACGTGAACGACTACAACCTGCCCGCCAGGGCGGCGTACCGACACGCCGGGTTCACCGATGTCGGCACCTTCATGTCGGTCCTGTTCTGAGGCGCTCACCTGCGGACTATTCGGTTGCCTGGCTCCCGCGGGCGGTGCTAACGTCTTTCGCCCTTTCCGGCTCCCGATCCTGACAGCGAGGTGATGAGTCATGCCGTCGGCAGACCTGGCCACGGCGGACGACGAGGTAACCGACGTACTAGCGGCCGAGCGCGAGCACCTGCGCCGGTCGCGCGAGTTTCTCGAGCTCATGCGCGCGGACGTGCTGTCGCTGCGCGCCATGGGCGGTGACCCGGTCTCGGAGGAGTACCTGAAGGCCGAGCTCTACCGCCGGGCGGAGTCACTGCGCGACATACCGGACACTCCGCTGTTCTTCGGGCGGCTCGACTACCGGGACGCGGGCCTCGGTACCGGTCCGGAGAGTGCCGGTCCGCACGCTGCCGGTCCAAGCCGCGCCGGTCGAGACGGTGCCGGTCCAGGTAGTGCCGGTCCAGGTAGTGCCGGTCCAGACGGTGCCGATGAGGCTGCCGAGGACTGGGCCCGATCGCACTTCCACATCGGCCGGCGGCATGTGCATGACCCGCACGGCACCCCGGTCGTCATCGACTGGCGGGCGCCGGTGTCGCGCCCGTTCTACCGGGCGAGCCAGTCGGACCCGATGGGCCTGGACCGGCGGCGAAGATTCGGTTTCGCCGGCGGTGAGCTGACCGCATTCGAGGACGAGGAGTTCGGCCGCGGCCAGCTGGCGGCGCCGAGCCGGATCCTCATCGAGGAGATCGAGCGGCCGCGTTCCGGGCCGATGCGCGACATCGTCGCGACGATCCAGCCTGACCAGGACGACATCGTGCGCGCGGGCGCCGACCACACGGTGTGCGTGCAGGGCGCGCCGGGTACCGGCAAGACGGCCGTCGGCCTCCACCGGGTGGCTTATCTGCTCTACGCACACGCTCAGCGGCTGAGTCGCGGCGGGGTGGTCGTGGTGGGCCCGAACCGGGCGTTCCTCGCTTATATCGAGCGCGTGCTGCCGGCCCTCGGCGAACTCGACGTGGCCCAGCTTTCGGTGGCCGAGCTCACCGCCACGGTGCCGGTGCGCGGTACTGATTCCGAGCTCGCGGCGCGCATCAAGAGCGACGCCCGGATGGCCATCGTGCTCCGCAACGCCCTCTGGGCGCAGCTGGAGCCGCCGGCCGAGGCGATCATGCTGGTCAGGGGGTCGAGGCGGTGGCGGGTGCCAGCTCACGAGATCGCTGAGCTCATCGCTGAGCTGCGCCGCCGCGGCGTGCGATACGGAACAGGGCGCGAGATGCTCTCGCATCGGATCGCGCATGTCATCCTCACCAAGATGGAGGCATCGGGCGAGACCTGCGACGACCGCACGCACGAGTCGGTCCGGCGGAGCCGGACCGTGCAGCAGGCGGTTGCCCAGGCGTGGCCGAAAGCGGACCCGGTGCGGCTGGTGCTCGGGCTGCTATCGGACCCGAAACTGCGGGCCGAAGCGGCGGACGGCATTCTTGACCCCGGCGAGCAGGAAGCGGTCGGCTGGGCCAGCCCGCCCCGCGGACCGGGCTCGGCTCGCTGGAGTGCGGCCGACGCGGTGCTGATCGACGAGGCCGCCGACCTCATCGAGCGGACCCCGAGCCTCGCCCACATCGTCATTGACGAGGCGCAGGACCTGTCGCCCATGCAGTGCAGGGCGATCGGCCGCCGCTGCGCGACCGGGTCCGCGACCGTACTGGGGGACATCGCGCAGGGCACCACGCCGTGGGCGACGAGCAGCTGGCAGCAGCTGCTCGGCCATCTCGACAAGGCGGAGGCCGAGTTGCGGGTGCTCGACACCGGCTATCGGGTGCCGCGCCAGATCCTTGATTTTGCCTCGCGGCTGCTCGCGCACATTGCCCCCGACCTGCGCCCGGCGTCGTCGGTTCGCCAGGACCCCGGCGCGCTGCTGCTCCGGCAGCTCAATCCTGAGGGATTCGCCGGGGCGCTCGCCGAGGCGTGCACCCAGGCTCTGCGGACGCCGGGGTCAGCGGCCGTCATCGCTGCCGACGAGCAGGTGCCGGCCGTCAGCGAGATGCTGGCGGTGGCGTCCGTCCCGCACGCAGTACTCGACGGCGCCACCATCAGCGACGTGATCACCGTGGTGCCGGTGACGCTGGCTAAGGGCCTTGAATTCGACCACGTCATTGTCGTCGAACCCGCCCGCATTGCGGCCGCGGAGGCGCGCGGGCTGCCCCGGCTGTACGTTGCGCTAACCCGGGCCGTGTCCCAGCTCACGGTGCTGCACGCCGAGCCACTCCCGGCTGAACTGGCGGCGGGTTAGAGCTCCTTGAGCACCGAGGTGATGAGCGCCACCGAGTCGTCGAACGACAGCGCCGTTGCCTGCAGGTGGTGGAAGAACAGGTTGTACCGATCGACCTCGGCCATGTCCTCGATCCACAGGCATCCGGTCGGGTACCCCATGCACACGACGTCGGGGTCGACGGGGTCGGGGAACGACAGGATCACGAACGGCAGGTCCATCGCCACGTATGCGCCGCCGCTGAACGGGATCACCTGGAGGAAGAGGTTCGGGCTAGAGCTGACCTCACACAGATACTCGAGCTGCTGGCGGGTGACCTCCGGTCCGCCGACCTGACGGCGCAGCGCGCCCTCGTCGAGCACGGCCCACACCCGGGGCGGGTTGACGCTAGCCTGCCGCCTGCGCTCCATCTGGAGCGCGAACTGCCGATCATCGCTGCCGAACTGGCCGCCGACCCGGCCAGCTGCGTGCACCGCCCGCGCATAGTCCTCGGTTTGCAACAGCGTCGGGATGCGGGCTGTCTTGTAGAGCCTGATCTGTGAGGCCGCGTTCTCCAGCCCGAGATAGGTCCCGAAGTGCGGGTGCACGCTATCGCCAAAGGCATGCCACCAGCCCTTTTGCCGAGACTCCCTGGCGAGCTGGACCAGGCCATCGCGCTGGTCTTCTGGCACTCCGTAGATCGCGAGCAAGTCACGGACATCCCGCGGCGACACCGAGACCCGGCCGGTCTCCACCCGGCTGATCTTTGACGCCGAGCACTCAAGCTCCTCGGCTGCTTCCTCGCAGGTGAGCTTCGCTGCCTCGCGCAGGCGCCGGAGTTCTAGGGCAAGACGCCGCCGCCGAACCGTTGGGCTGTGAGGGCTCGCCAATGCTGCCTCCCTCGGCCGTCTTAACTGTTTCTTTACCGGCGGGGGTTCAGATCAGTGTGGCCGAATGCTGCCAGTGCGTCCAGTAGATGGGGAATCCCGTCGCTGCGATTTTCGCATTGCACATTGCATGTTGGACCAGAGCGTAGCATTCTTGACCCGTGCCATTACTCTATGCTGTTCTCCGGCTACAAGAGGTGACGGCGTGACGGCGATCCAGGCCCGGCCGAGCAGGACGTGGCAGGCGAACCTTGCCCGGCTCGAGGGCCTCGCCGTGGTGCTAGTCAGCCGCGGCCTCCGCGCCAGGATCATCACGCCACCGGGCCGAGTACCAAGCCTGCACGTCGTGAACCCGGCTGCGTGCGTCCTTGCCGAGGATGTCTACGCGGGGCGTGGTCAAGACGGCCAGTGGTGGTTCTGGTGGTCATGGGCGGAGCAGATCGCCGCGGACGAGGACCTCGAGGGTGCCGCGGCGCGGATCGAGCGGGTGCTTGCGGCCGGCTGTTAGCGTCGCAGGCTACTGCCTGGCAGCCCGGGAAACGCCTCAGTCGTGCCGCTCCAGTACTGCGCGCGCAGTGCGGCGGCCCGAAGCTGCTGAGCGGCGAAGCTGCGCAGCCCGGCATCCGGCAGCGCCACGACCGCGAGGTAGGTCTGCGCCACCCTGTCCTCCATGGTCGCCGCTAGCTGCTGCGCGGTCGCGGCCGATGTCACCGGGAAGGGCAGCTCGTAAGCAACGGCGGCCGCGACGGGCTGGCCACCGCGGGCGCTGATCATCTCGGTCAGCTGGTCGCGCGCTCGCTGGTGTGCCAGCCAGTCCCCGTAGGCGACGTTCCCCGCCGTCGACCCGGCGAGGTGGGCGCCCACCACGCCGTATCCATACGAGACCGCCTGCTCGGCGGCGAGTGCCTGCTGGAGCGCCGCGATGGCCGCCCGCGCGCCGCCGGTCATGCGGCGGCCGCCTGGGCCTGCTGCAGGAACGGAACGTGGGTAGCCTCCGACGCCGCGATGCTTGCGCACAGCTGAGCCAGCGTCGGCGGCAGTCCGCCGAGCTGCCCGAGCAGCCGGTCCGACGCGTCCTGCTCGGCCTGGGCGAGGACACCGACCACGGTGGACACGCCGCCGCCCGCCGTCGGCAGCGGCGTTCGGGATGCCGACGGCGCGGCCGAGGTACCGACGGACTCGATCAGCCGGGATCTCAGCTGGCTCAGATGTGCGGTGTGCTCGGCCCGCACAGTGCGCAAGGCCGAGAGCACGCTATCCCCGTCGGTCGGCCCGTGCCCCGGTGTCGCCGAGAGCTGCGCGACAGCGGTTGCGTATCTGGCCACCATGAGCTCCTCCGCGGCGATCGCGGCCGTCAGCAGGCGAATGTCACGTGGCGGTGGCGGCGGCGTGCCGAGCGACTGCACACCCTTACACGCCGTGAGCAGGACGGGCAGGAGCGCGCTGGCGGCGACCAGCAGGCTCCGCCTGCTGGGCCCGGCTGGGCCCGGTAGCACGGCGTCGCCCGCGGACGCCTCGTCCGTCACCGCACCATCCTCCGCATCCTCGATTTCGTATTGGGCCGGCGGGCGCAACCCGGCGCCACGGCTCAGCATGTCACGCTAGCGGCCGACCGCCCCATGTCCCGGCTAGGCTAGGTGGCAGTGCCCTGAACAGCACCAACAGCATGGCTCGCGGGCGAGGAGGTCGTCATGCACGGTGGCTCGCGCCGCTCCTCGCGCCCAGGCCCCGCAGCTGGCCAGCCCAAGGGTAGCGGCCGCGCCAGCACAGCCCGGCCCGTCCCCGCTGAGCCGCCCCCCGATCCGCGTCGGCTGACCCGGCTGCTCGAGCCGGTCGTGCATGCCATGAATATGGACCTGGAGGGGATCCGGGTCAGCACGGCTGGCCGGCGCCGGGTGCTGCGCGTGACGGTCGATGCCGACGGCGGGGTGAGTCTGGATGACATCGCGCTCGCCAGCCGCGAGCTGTCGAGCAGGCTCGATGGTGCGGGCGAGATGGGCGACACGCCGTACACCCTTGAGGTGTCATCGCCCGGCGTGGAGCGGCCGCTGACGCTGCCGCGGCACTGGCGCCGCAATGTGGGCAGGCTGGTCGCGACGTCAGCGCCCGATGATGACGGCGACATCCTGGGCCGGATTACGAGCGCGGGCGACTCCGGCGTGATGCTGGAGCGGGACGGCGTCACGCGCGAGTATCGCTACGCCGACCTCGGCCCTGGCCGGGTCCAGGTCGAGTTCAGCCATCTCGATGACGAGACGGGCGAGGAGGACATAGGTGGACATTGACCTGAGCGTCCTGAGGAGCCTTGAAGCAGAGAAGGACATCTCGCTCGACCTGGCGATCAAGGCCATCGAGGATGCATTGCTGGTGGCGTACCACAAGACCGACGGCGCTGCGGCCGTGGCCAGGGTTGAGGTGAACCGCAAAAGCGGCCACGTGACCGTCTGGGCCCGGCAGACCGACGCCGACGGGGAGCTCGGCGCGGAATACGACGACACCCCGGTTGGTTTCGGGCGGATCGCGGCGACCACGGCCAGGCAAGTGATCTTGCAGCGGCTGCGCGACGCGGAGGACGAGCTCACCTTCGGCGAGTACGCGGGCCGCGAGGGCGACGTGGTCGCTGGGGTCATCCAGCAAGGCAAGGATCCCCGCGCTGTACTCGTTGACCTGGGCAAGCTGGAAGCAATCCTGCCGCCGACCGAGCAGGTGCCTGGCGAGCGGTACGTGCACGGCGAGCGAATCCGCTGCTACGTACTGCACGTCCGCAAGGGCTATCGGGGACCATCGGTGACCCTGTCGCGGACGCACCCGAACCTCGTCAAGAAGCTGTTCGCGATGGAGGTCCCGGAGATCGCGTCCGGTGCGGTCGAGATCGCCGCCATCGCCCGCGAGGCGGGCCACCGCAGCAAGATCGCGGTGGTGTCGCACCAGCAGGGCGTCAACGCCAAGGGCGCGTGCATCGGTCCGATGGGCAGTCGAGTCAGGAACGTCATGACCGAGCTGCACGGCGAGAAGATCGACATCGTCGACTACTCGCCCGATCCAGCCGAGTTCGTCGCCCACGCGCTGTCCCCGGCCAGGGTGACCAAGGTCAACGTCGTAGATGCGCAGGCGCGCGTCGCGCAGGTAATCGTGCCGGACTACCAGCTGTCGCTAGCGATCGGCAAGGAGGGCCAGAACGCTCGGCTCGCCGCCCGCCTGACTGGCTGGCGGATCGACATCAGGCCGGACACGGCCGAGGTGGGCCCGGCGGCTGCGTCGGCGGGACCCGACGAAGATTCGGGCACGACGGGCGAGTCGGGCACGGCAGCCGGTGCCGCCGGCGCGTAGGCCCTGTAAGCTGAACAGCGGACAAGTCGCGCCGGTCCGTACCTGTGTCGGTTGCGGAGCGCGTGCGGCTAAGTCCGACCTGATCCGCGTGGTGGCGGCAGGGGACGAGATAGTTCCCGATGTCACCTTCCGGCTGCCTGGCCGGGGTGCGTACCTGCATCGGAGCCTGGCATGCTTGGAACAAGCCCAGCGCCGCAAGGCGTTTCCGCGGGCCCTTCGCCTGTCGGCGGGCCTGCCGACGGTAAAGGTCGCGGAGTACCTGACGGTGCCCACAGCCGGGGGCACCGGACGAAAGAAGGCTGACTTGTGATGAGCGCCCGATGAGCATGCGGCGATGAACAGCACAAACTAACGCCGGACGGAGCACGCCCTGCCCCGGCCGGCTGGCAGCCCGGGATTTCCCCGGGCAAGTAGAGGGAGCGCAGTGGCGAAGGTCCGGGTTTACGAACTCGCGAAGGAGTTCGGTGTAGAGAGCAAGGCCGTGATGGCCAAGCTCCAGGAGATGGGCGAATTTGTCCGATCGGCGTCCTCGACTATCGAGGCACCGGTTGTCCGCAGGCTGAAAGACGAATTCGCGGGTCAGGCCAAGGCAGCAGGCGACGGCGCGGCCGCAACTGCTGGTCGGCAGGCAGCGAACGGCCGGGCTGCCGCAGTGGCTGAGCCGCAGGCCCCGGTGTCAGCGCCGGCTGCACCGCAGGCCGTACCGCAGTCGGCCGTACCGCAGGCAGGCGCACCGCAGTCGGTTGCGCCACCTGCTACTGAGCCACCGGCGGCGCCGCAGCCCGCTGCAACGCAGCCTGCCGCGTCGCAGGAGCCGCAGGCCACGACACCGTTCCCGAAAGATCCCTTCGTACCGGGTGGCCAGGCGGAGCAGGCCCGGTCTGCAGAGACCAGGCCCGCAGCGCAGGCTCGCACGGGGCAGTCAGGCACTCGCGAGGCCGCGCCCCGGCCAGCCGCGCCGCGGCCTGGCGGGGCCGGCCCGCCTTCGCCGACTCGGCGGCGAACGCTTCCTTGAGCCTGCGGACTACCGGCGCCTCGATCGTCGAGGACGCCGA
>JASHOE010000195.1 GCA_030041275.1 Streptosporangiaceae bacterium | reverse complement strand
GCGCTGTGCCCAAGCATTTCGCTCCCCGCGTGCTGATGCCTACCGACGAGGCCCAGCGCCGCGGCGAGACCACCGTGGCTATTGGTGCAAGTGTCAACAGAAGTACTGATGTGGTTTTGCCGAGATTAGAAATAAGACATGATTAACTTCGCCTGTGACCGCATGGGCTGTTGCCCGATGGTCTCATGCGCGGGAGTCGGTGTGGATGATCAGCCGCGTCGAACGCCGAATCAGGACGCCTCTGCGCGGCGGACAGCGGGAGCAATGTGTCGCTCGGATCTACCGGTTCGAGAGGCGACGGCGAGATGTTGTGCGGGCGACGCGACGGCTCAGGCATGCCGGATCGGCACGGGGCTATGGACCGGCCTTTACCAACCGGGTGTCGGCGACACCGGGCCCGGCAAGACCACGCTCGGCTCGCGGATCTACCGGCTGTTATAGCCCTGGCAGCGGCAGCGTGCGCATCGACGTGCGCGACGTCCGCGACATGCGGCTGGCGGACCTGCCGCGTGCTGGACATCGACGCCAAGCACTTCCCGCCGCAGGCGCTGGCGGCCGCAGTGTCCAGTCTCAAGAACGACCTGGTCTGCTGCGAGCCCTGCCAACTATCCGGCGGCCGAAGAACTGATTGACCAGCTCCGGGCTGTGCTGGCCGACATCCGGCACGACTAAACGTTTATTCAAAGACCGTAAACCGCCGGTTTCCAACAGACGTCGTTAGTTTGTGCAGGTAACGATCCGGGGAGCGGGCATGAAGTTTCGGGTCATCAGCGTGGTGGCGGTAGTGCTGGCGGCGATCGCCCTCGCGGCCTGCGGAGAAGGGACCAGCAGCACTGGCGGCGGGGGAGGTACCAGCGTCCAGCAGTGCGCTTACTCGACTGACGTTGGCGGTACCGGCTACGTCTATGTCACCGTAGACGGCAAGCCATGCGGAGCGGATGTCCTGGTTGCTGACAACTACGAGCTGACTCCAGACCCGAGCTTCAGCCGTGCATCGTCCGGCGCGACCGTGGTGTGCACGAAGAGGAACTTCTCAGTGTGGGAGTACCAGGTGGCGAATCTCGCTACCCCTGCCGAGGTCGCCGCTGCTGCGGCCTGCGACGGCTACACCATGGAGACCAGGCAGGAGTACAACCAGCAGCAGGCTGCGGTGAACGGCCCTCCGAGCCTGGCGACGCCATCACCAACTCCTACTCCCGCCACCTACCAGCAGGGCTACAGCTTCGGACAGTCAGCCGCGTACCCGGCCGTTAACAACACTGGTGGCGAAGAGCCCTACTGCGCCAGCAACGATCCCAACGGCGTCAACGACGCCAGCGGCACCACCCCTAGCCAGGACCAGGGCACGACCGGCACCCGGTGGTACGAGGGCTGCATTGCGGCGATCGCCAAGCCGTCCAGCCCTGTATCAAAGGGCTATTACCAGTCGGGCTATCAGTACGGCCAAGACGTGGCCGTCTCAGATGAATCCGAAATCGAGTCCAATGGCGGCGCCCAGGCATTTTGCAGCAACGAGAGCGGTGGTTCCCCCGCGCCTTGGATAGCTGGCTGCGCAGCCGCGATCAACGCCAGCTGATCTGATGCGTCGATTGTGGATCATGATGACCTCGCGTTCTGTCCCGCAGTAACTGTCGGGCCAGTGTTTATCGGAGATAACGTGTATGACTCGCGGCCAAGCATGACGGCGCCGGTGCCGCGTGTCGATAATTGGGCCTTACGTGGCGCAGTGCCGACCGATGCCCCGCCTCCGTCGGTCAGCAAAGTCCCGTCTGAAGCCCGCAGCAGGCCACTGTGGTCTGCTATCAGCATCTGCCCAGCGACGATGACAAAGCTGGGTCACGGCTGGCTATGACAGAGAGCGCCCGGGTTCCCGGTCGCAATGCAACCAGTCAGCTGCCTAACGCATTTGGCGCGGGCCGTAACAAGGTCTGGATTGCCGAGCATCCCGCGCCGAACAGCGGCTCTGGACGCCGCACACGACGGCCACCATGAGCATCGCAGTCGCGCAGATCGGCGGATCTCGCGCGCAGGCCGCCGACCAGCCCGCGCCCAGCGTGAGTCGGACGTCGAGCCTGGCGTAACGGCGGATCGCCGACTATTTGCCGGGGACTCCTGAGGCCCGCCCTGCGGCCTGGCGATGCATGACCCGGCCCGCCCGGCTGCTCGGCCGTAGCCGAAATGTCCAGCTAGCGCTGCGGGAAGGCTCTTTATAGCCACGCCGTGGGGCGGAGCCGGGTTCCTGCCCCACGCCAGGAAACAGAACCTGTTGCCATCGGGCCGACCATGGAGCCGGTGGCTGGCTTGCTTAGCCGGGCACGTGTTCTCGGATGGCGAAGATTGCGTCCAGCGCCGGGTCCTGGTTGCGGTGGTAGGCCTCGAACGTTGGCGGTGCGTAGATGTCTGGCGCGATCCAGGTCCGGTAATCGGTGGGCCAGGAGGTCTGCCAGAACAGGTCGCTGACGTTTGCCTGCACCTTGCTGTAGGGCAGTTCGAAGTCAATTGATTCACCGATGAAGTTGGGCCGCGACCCGGTGGGCTCGCCGACGAAGATTGCGCTGGTCTCGCGTTCGATGGCGGTGGCGGTGTTCTGCGCCGCCGAGAACGTCCGGCGGCCGATGATGATGAACAGCGCGCCGCGTCGGCAGAGCCGTTTGCTGGCGATCAGGTGATGCAGCAGATGCTGGGTGAGCAGGGTGTTGCCGCCACCGTTCCACCGCATGTCGATCACGAGCCGACCCGCATTGTGCTCTTCGATGAAACCGAACAGCCGGTCGCAGAACGCCGCGAACGTCTCGGCCGGATGGTCGCAGACAGCATTGAACTGGAAGTAGACCAGGTCATCGGCCGGCAGGTACTCAAACCAGAACGGCAGCTCACGGTTGCGCAGGTGCAGCGGCCGGGGCACGGCTACGGTCCCGTCCAGGGTCACGATGTCGGCTAGGGCCACCCACTCAGCGGGGTAGCTGTCCCAGTACCTTCCTCGGAACTCGGTGGGGGTGGCCTCCAGCCGGACGTCGTTTATGGTCGCGTCGGCTAGCTGGACGGTCAGCGCCTGGTCTATGCCCAGTGCCTCCAGGACCGCCGCGTAGCGCACGAGTACCGGGAACGTCAGCGTAAGCCACTGCTCGTTGTCCCGGGTCATGACCGGGTCCAGCGCGGCCATGACCTCGCCGACGGGCAGCCCGCCGATCTTGTCCACCCGGGCGCCGAGCAGGTGCTCGCAGCCGGGGGCGGCGCCGATCACATACAGGCCCTCGATGAACAGGAACATGTCAACCGGCAGCAGCCGGGACAGTTGCTTGTCGCCCTCGGGCGGGAGGATCCTCGCGTGGCCATCGTCCAGGTACCGGGCAAGCTTCATCATGCCGACCAGGATCTGCGCGTCGCTAAGGCCAGCAATAGTGCTGTCCAGCTCGGCGACAGCCCGATCGAAATCGGCTTCCGGCTGGATAGCGAATGGCGCGTAGGCCAGGCGCTTGATCTCCCTGGCCAGAAACGCCAGGTCGTAACGCCAGCCGTCGTCCCGCGACATGCTGTCTGCGTCGATGATGCCGGCCATGTCGCGGATCCGCTGGTCGGCGCGCAGCTCCTGCCACTGCTCCTCGGACCTGACCCGCGCCAGGTCACGCATCCCCTTCTCGAGCGCCACCCTGAGCGCGGCGACGGCCGCCTCATGGTCGCCGGCAGCCGCCTGGCAGCACGCGATGCGGTAGGCCACCTCCCCCGGCATGAGCAGAAACGGTTCCCGTACCCCGAGGCGCACGACCTTTTCGTAGGCCTCACGCGCTCCGGAATAGTCGTGCGCACCGAACCTGGCCTCGCCCAGGCGCGCCCAATAGTCCCCGTTCACCGGGTTGGCCGCAGTCACACTCGCCCACAGCTGCGCCGCCGCAGCCCAGTCCTGCTCGCCCGTCCTCGCCTGCGCCCGCGACACCATCCCCATAAAGTCCGGCATATGCGACACCTTATAGCGCGGCCTTCATCCCGAAGCTGCACCCAGCGACGGATCCTGGCTGGTCCAGCAGGACCGGCCGGCAATTTATAAGTGCAAAACTGTCATTGCCGGTTCACCGCCGCGGCGCCGCGCCACAGCTCGCC
Source organism: Streptosporangiaceae bacterium (assembly GCA_030041275.1). GTDB lineage: Bacteria > Actinomycetota > Actinomycetes > Streptosporangiales > Streptosporangiaceae > JAJYUU01. The sequence goes on along the minus strand of JASHOE010000195.1, from coordinate 2,537 downwards.
GACCGTGGCCCAGTGACGCTCGGCGGTGCTCCTTTCTGCAGCCATATCACCGACACAGCCACGGCACCCGGACGTCGCTCCCGGGCTAGTTACGTGCGGAGGGCACGGGGTTGAGACCTACCCCAGTCATCGGCCAGGCGCGCTTGCGCAGGTGCCGTCATCGCATCCTCGTCGTGGCCAACACCCTCCAGCACGACAAACCTCACCGTTGGCGCCCGCCCGGCTGCTCGGGCCAGTGCTCGCATCTGCTCGACCCACTGTCGGCCCCGCGCGAGCCGAGACGAGCCGACTTGTCCCGGCGCAGCCGGACGGTCCCCGGCATCGAGCGACCCGACGAGAACGCTGACCGTCACAGAGGTCGCGGCATCGATCCATCGTGCCTTGGGCGGAGCGATCGCCGCGTGGCCGGTCACCGGATCCTGTCCCGTGGCCATGCCACAAGGCCACATAACGCGAGAGTCGGGGAAAGGGTAGGTCGATGGGGCGCTGAGGATGACTTCACCCACCCGCCCGGGATGATTCAGCAGGTATCTCGCGGCGAACTGGCCGCCTGCCGAATGCCCGTGAAGGCTGAACCGGCCATCAAAGCGCTCGCCCAGGCATCGCCGCCCAAGGTTGTCCACCAGACGATTCACGAACTCATCCGGACGCCGGTACTTCCCGGCCATCTCGCGGTAACCCGGAAACGCGGCCCCCCCGAACACCGGCGCGATCACGATCACGTCGTGGCGGCCTGCGAAGTCCTTCCATGCCTCCACACGAGCGCTCGCATAGGCGAGCAGTTGCGCGTCGGTACGCGAGTTGTCCGGCCAGGGATAGCCGTGAGCGATAACAAGCACGCGCCTCGGTGCGTCAGGCACGAAGGATGCGAAAGCGGGGCCGCTAGACATCGCCTCTACGGTACGGCGCAGCAGGCCCATTGCTGCGCCGGCATCAAGGTCACCGCTACCGCCTGCTCGACCGCGAACTGCCAGGGCGCCTCGCATACTGCCCGCTGCATCACGCTTGCTGAGTAAGTGGTCTGGCTAGCGCGCGTTATCAAGTCGTTGGCGCACCAGTGGCAACCATGGCTCAGCCGAGCGGACAGGCGGCCGGTCCGAATACCTATGCATCGCCAGCGCCCTGTGTGAACGTCTGGTCATGCCACTCTTCGAGCGCTAGCCCGGACAGCGCGCGCCCGATCCGCGTTTGCCGGTCCTCGAAGCCGCTGGCTCGGCCTCAAGCACCGCAAGGACCCCGCGGGCAGCGCTGACAAGCTCGTCGGGGCGGCTCAGCAACTCCCGGTCAACAACTTCATAGATCCAGTGATGCCCCTGGCGAGTGCGGAAGCGAAACTCACCCTCCCACGCGGCTGCGAACAGCAGGCCGCGCCGGTAGAAGCCCCACCCGCTGAACACGCGCCGCACCTCCAGGCCCTCGATGGCACCAAGAGCGTCCTCGGCGTCGATGCGGATCTCGTCCTCGGCCCGGCCCACAGACCGCAGGTTACCGCCGACGTCGGCGCCGGCCGTGAGACTCGAGATGCTGCTCAAGACCCATGATCACATCACCATCGAGCGGCGTAAGCTGCTGCGGTGCGTGAGCGTCAGATCGGCGCGGCCGGTGTCGTGGCCGCGGAATGCCTGGACATCCTGCAGGAGCAGGCGGCCGCCTACGCGCAGGTGGCGGTGGCCAACATCGGCAGGGAGTTTCCCTCGCTGCTGATCCATCTGATGTCGGAACCGGGGGACTTCCCTGCCCGGCCTGCCGATCGGACGCCGGTGTTCTACGGCAGCCTGGACTGGCACTCGTGCGTGGAGATGCACTGGCTGCTGGTCCGGCTGCTGCGGGTGGGTGGCGAAGTGGTGCCGGCCGCCCAGATCAGGGAACTGCTGGACGCCCAGTTCTCCGCGGACAAGCTGGCGGCGGAGGCCGGCTTCGTGGCCAGCGCCGACGGGCGGCACGAGCGGCCGTACGGCTGGGCCTGGGCGCTGGCACTGGTGCACGAGATCGCCAGCCTCGGTGACGCTCAGGCAGACCGCTGGCTGGCCGCGATAACGCCGCTCGCCGACGCGATCACCAGAGGCTTCCTGGACTGGCTGCCGAAGGGCACCTATCCGGTCCGGCACGGCGTGCACTCCAACAGCGCATTCAGCCTGTCCGCCGCACTGCCGTTCGCGGCCCGGCAAGCGCAAGCAGGCAGGCCGGAACTTGCCGCGGCGATCGAGACCACGGCGCTCGGCTGGTTCGGGGACGACACCGACTACCCGGGCGGCTACGAGCCGTCCGGCCACGACTTTCTGTCTCCTGCGCTGACCGAGGCGGAGCTGATGAGCAGGCTGCTCGCGCAGCCGGAATTCGCCGACTGGCTGTCGGCGTTCCTGCCGGGCATCGCCGGCGGTGACCCCGTGACCCTGTTCACCCCCGCCGTCGTCTCCGACGCCAGCGACGGGCAGATCGCCCACCTGCATGGGCTGAACGCGAGCCGGGCCTACTGCTGGCGACGGATCGCCGAGAGCCTCCCGGACGGCGACGCGAGGATCGAGCCGGCGCTGGCC
>JASHOE010000194.1 GCA_030041275.1 Streptosporangiaceae bacterium | reverse complement strand
CCGCCCGGCCTGGGCCACGATGGCGGCCTCACGCTCGTGGTTCTTCGCGTTCAGCACCTCGTGCGGGATGCCGCGCCGCTTGAGCAGCCGCGACAGGACCTCGGACTTCTCCACGCTGGTGGTGCCCACCAGCACGGGCTGGCCCTCGTCGTGCCGCTCCGCGAGGTCGTCCACCACCGCCTCGAACTTGGCCGTCGCCGTCTGGTAGACGACGTCGGGCTGGTCGGCCCGGATCATCGGCATGTTGGTGGGGATGGGCACCACGCCGAGCTTGTAGATCTGGTGGAACTCGTTCGCCTCGGTCTGCGCGGTACCGGTCATCCCGGCGAGCTTGTCGTAGAGCCGGAAGTAGTTCTGCAGCGTGATCGTGGCCAGCGTCTGGTTCTCGTTCTGGATGGTCACGCCTTCCTTGGCCTCGATGGCCTGGTGCATGCCCTCGTTGTACCGGCGGCCGTGCAGGATCCGGCCGGTGAACTCGTCCACGATGAGGACCTCGCCGTTCATGACGACGTAGTCCTTGTCCCGCTTGTACAGCTCCTTGGCCTTGATCGCGTTGTTGAGGAAGCTGACCAGCGGCGTGTTGACCGAGTCGTAGAGGTTGTCGATGCCGAGCCAGTCCTCGACCTTCTCCACCCCGGATTCGAGGACGCCCACGGTGCGCTTCTTCTCGTCGACCTCGTAGTCGCCGCCGTCGTCCTCTTCTTCCGACTTACGCAGCCGCGGGGCGATCTTGGCGAACTCGGTGTACCACCGGGCGCTCTGCTCGGCGGGGCCGCTGATGATCAGCGGGGTCCGCGCCTCGTCGATCAGGATGGAGTCGACCTCGTCCACGATCGCGTAGACGTGACCGCGCTGCACGCACTCCTCGAGGCCCCAGGCCATGTTGTCGCGCAGGTAGTCGAAGCCAAACTCGTTGTTCGTGCCGTACGTGATGTCAGCGGCGTAGGCCCTGCGGCGCTCGGCTGGGTCCATGTTGGCGAGGATCACGCCGACGTCCAGGCCGAGGAACCGGTGAATGCGGCCCATCCACTCCGAGTCACGCTTGGCCAGGTAGTCGTTGACCGTGACGACGTGGACGCCACGCCCGGCCAGCGCGTTGAGGTAGCAAGGCAGCACGGCCGTCAGCGTCTTGCCTTCACCGGTCTTCATCTCGGCGATGTTCCCCATGTGCAGGGCGGCCCCGCCCATGAGCTGGACGTCGAAGTGCCGCTGGCCGAGCACGCGCCAGGCCGCCTCGCGGGCCGTGGCGAACGCTTCCGGCAGCAGGTCGTCCAGGGTCTCGCCGTCGGCGTACCGCTGTCGGAGCTCGGCGGTCATAGCCCGCAGCTCAGCGTCCGACAGCGCCTTGAAGTCTTCCTCGATCGAGTTGATCTGGGTGACCAGGGCCTTCAGCTTGCGCAGCGTCTTGCCTTCGCCAGCGCGAAGGATGTTGTCGATGATGGCTGGCACTTGTCGTCGCGCTCCCTGCGGGTCATGAGCTAGGTTCTGGCTGGCCGCACCCTGCCAGCGTCGGCTCCCCCGCGCCAGCAGCGACTGGCATGCCGCAGCTCTCTTTAGTGCAACGGCATGGCGGCAGGCCGCGTTCCTGCTATCGCCATCGTAGGCGAGATCGGGGGCTAAGCCGAGCCCGGCGGGCACGGCGCGTCAGGGCGGTTCTCTGCCCTGCATGGCGCCCATCGGCGGGGCCGAGTGCGCGCATGACGAGGCGCTTGACCACAATGATAGGTATAACGACAGGCGGTAGGAGACGACGGCGTGAGGAGAGGAGCGGCGCGCATGGCTAAGCACGTGGGGTCGGCCACAGCCAGCGGGTCCGTGGCGGGCTCTGGGTCAGGCGCGGCGGGCGCGGGAGCAGGCTCCGGCGCGATTGCCCAGCCGGGCGACGGCGAGGGAGTGACCCCGTTCGTTTCCCAGGTACCTGGCACTCCTGTGTCGTTCCCGACCTTCCACGGCCGCCCGATCTCCTGGGTCGCCGTGGGGATGATCATGCTCGCCTTCGCCATCGGCGGCGCGGCACTGGCAGCCGGGCCGATCTGGTGGCTGTTCTGGGCTTCCCTCGGCCTCGCCGTGGTCGGCTTTCTCATGTGCGCGGCCATCGGCATCTTCGACGACTGGTACTGATCGCCCTGGGGGGCCCCGCAGCGGCAGCAGCGCCGCGATCTCCTCGGCAGCCAAGGGAGCCAGGGACCCCGGCAGCGGTCCCGATTGGCTGGCTGACGTCGTGCGCCGCCCATGCAGCACCCGCCCGTCCGTCCGTCCAGGGCCCGTCCGTCCAGGGCCCGTCCGTCCAGGGCCCGCCCCTGCAGCGCCGCCTGCCCATCCAGCCCCGCCCCTCCAGCGCCGACGCGGCCTGATGGATGCCGGTTCGGTGCTCCAGCTGCACCAAACCGGCACCCATAAAACGGCTAGGTCCACGCTTCGCCCCTTATGTCGCTTTCGTGGCGCAGCGAGTGTCAGGACCTCCCAGTAGCCTGCTGCTGTGGCTGGTCCCCCGATGCCGGCGCCGCAACTGACCCTGACCCAGGACGAAGCGCGCCTCATGACGCTGCGCGCCCAGGGCTTCATCGGCGCCGAGGCACGCCGCGGCGGCGTGCCGAGCATGCTGCGGCGGCTCGGCGCGGTGCAGCTGGACACGATCAGCGTGCTGGCGCGATCGCATGAGCTGGTGGCCTACGCCCGGCTGGGCAGCGTGCCGCGCGCCACGATCGAGCGCGCGTACTGGCACCCGCGCAGGGCGACCGCGTTCGAGTACTGGTCGCACGCCGCGTGCGTCCTGCCGATCGAGGAGTGGCCGTACTACGAGTTCCGCCGGCGTGCGTTCGCGGCGCGCGGGCAGCGCTGGCACCAGAGCCACCCGGATGTCTGCGAACGAGTGCTGGCCAGGATCAGGGCGGAAGGGCCGCTTACCGCGACCGAGCTCGGTGGCGCCAAGAAGGGCGGCCCGTGGTGGGACTGGTCCGACACCAAGATCGCGGTCGAGTGGCTCCTCGACACCGGGGACGTGATCTGCGCACGGCGGATCGGCTGGCGGCGGGTGTACGACCTGCCCGAGCGCGTACTGCCCGCCGAGTTCCTCGGTCAGCAGCTGACCAGCGCGGAGTGCCTGACCCGGCTCACCGCCGTGGCGGGCCGCGCCCTCGGCGTGGTCTCGCGCGCTGACCTGCCGGATTACCAGCGGATCGCTTACGGCGGGGCCGCTCTGCGCAGCGACGGACAGGCGCCCACGGCAACCGAAGCAGCCCTGACCGCCGGCCTGGTGCCGGTACAGATCGAGGCCGGTAAGCGCGGGCCGGCGGTCCTGGCCTGGGCCGACCCGGCAGCGCTGGCGGCTGGCGGCGAGGCCAGGCGCGGACGGCACCGCACCACGCTGCTTTCACCGTTCGACTCGCTGCTCTGGCACCGGCGGCGGGCGAAGCGGGTATTCGGCTTCGACCACAGCCTGGAGGCCTATGTGCCGCAGCCAAAGCGCGTTCACGGGTACTACACCATGCCGCTCCTGGCCGGCGGGCAGCTGGTCGGCCGGGTCGACCCGGCGCGCAGCGGCAGCACGCTTATCGCGCGCAAGGTCTCGATGGACGTCCCGGCCGCTGCCGAGCACATGGCGCGGGCGCTCATCGAGGCGGCTTCCTGGGTCGGCTGCGACAGCGTCAAGCTGGTCCAGGTTGAGCCGGTCGGCCTGGAGTCGCGACTGCGCACCGCGCTCTCTGCCCGCGGCGCCTGAGCAAGCCGGGCGCCACCACCCTGTGCCTCGGTGGGGCGGAATTACGCTCGTGACGGCGCGTACTTCCTGCACCGGCGGGCTGTAGTCCCGACTGCACCTGAAAATCCTCGGCTCAGTCTTCGCCGGAGAACCGCTCCCAGGCAGACTGCCGGGTCATTCCGAGCGCCTCACCGATCCGCGTCCAGGTGATCCCACGCTCGCGAGCCTGGCGCACCCAGACCGTCAGATGCTGCTGCACCTGCGCCGCGGCCGCCTCGATCTTGGGCAGGTGTGTCAGCAACTCATCGTCGGTGAGCCGTTGCTGCCAGCTAGCCACCGCGTCTTCGTTTGGCTTCGGCTCGCCCTCGAGCGCCAGGATGTCGTTGCACAGGCCGACGCACTCGTTGCAGATGAAGACGCCCGGACCGCCGATCATCTTTGTCACCTGGCCGGGTGACTTCAGGCAGAACGAGCACGCCATGGTTGCCCGCAGCTCGGTTGCGCTCACGCTTAGACTCCCGCCTTTCCGGCTGTCAGGCTGCACCTGACGAGTTGTCAGGCAGCACCTTACGCTTGTCAGGCGCGACCTGACAAGCGTCGGCGAACAACGACGGCCCTGTTCCCTTGGCCTGGTCGTTACTGGCCGTCAGCCGAACTCGATCAGCTTCTCCCGGACCGCGACCATGACGGCCTCCATGCGCGAGTGGATCTGCAGCTTCTCCAGGATGTTGCGAACGTGGTTCTTCACCGTGTTCTCGGAGATGAACAGCTCCTTGGCGATGTCCCGGTTATTCATCCCGCGTGCGACCAGGCGGAGCACCTCGATCTCTCGCTCGGTCAGCCTCGGTGCGGGGACCTGCTGGGGCGGCTCCTCCTCCTCGCGCCGCGCGAGGACCGCGAACTCGGTGAGCAGCTTCGCCGCCATCGACGGGTTGATGAGTGACTGGCCGCCGTACACGGCCCTGACGGTGCCGGCCACCTCGTCCAGCGGGATGTCCTTGAGCAGGTAGCCGCTCGCGCCCGCCCTGATGGCGTCGAACAGGTCGTCTTCCTCGTCGCTGATCGTCAGCATCACGATCTTGGCGCTCGGGGCAACGTCCTTGAGCGCCCGGCAGGCCTCGATGCCGCTGCTGCGCGGCATCCGGATATCCATCAGGACAACGTCCGGCAGCGACTCCCCGGCCTTGCGGACGGCCTCCTCGCCGTCGCTAGCCTCCCCGACGAGCTCGATATCGGGCTCAGATTCGAGCACCATCTCCAGGCCACGCCGGAAGAGCGCATGGTCGTCCACGATCAGCGCACGAATCGGCTCGGAGACGAGGTCGCCGGACGCCGCCGCGCCCTTCGGCTTGACGCCTGCCGCCTCGCTAGCGATGGCGGGAGCCGGCACGGAAGACGAGTCGCCCGCGTCGTTGTCCGACGCCTGCGAGCTCACGCCGGCGCTGCGGCCCATGATCCGTCCTTCCCTGGCGGTGACCAGCCGCCGCCCGGCGTCCCGCCAGACCGGCAGACGCCGATCCGACGCTGCGATGCCAGTTTCCGCACCCTTGCCACCGTGCGCGGCTGCAAACCGCCATGCGGACAGGGTCCGGTGGTTGTGACCCTACCGTCCTTTTTCGTGGCTGCCGGCTGACGGTTACGTCTGGCCAGCGGTGGGGCCGCCGGCCTGGC
>JASHOE010000193.1 GCA_030041275.1 Streptosporangiaceae bacterium | reverse complement strand
GAGATGCCCTTCTTCCAGACCAGGATGTTGTCGACGACGGGCTCGAAGAGGCTCGGCTGCACCGTGGTGATGTAGGACGCCTCGTTCTTCACCGCGGTCGCGCTGCTGCCGGTCACCGACAGCTTGATCAGCGAGTCAACCTTGGAGTTGGAGAACTCGCCGATGTTGAACGTGCCGCCGGTGTTGAAGATCTCGTTGGTGGTCGGATACGTCGCGATGCTGAACCCGCCGAAGTCCTCCATCGCCCAGAGGTCGATGCCCGAGGGGTTGGCTCCGTCGTAATAGGTGGCCAGCATGTGGTTGAACGTGTCGGACTTGAGGGTGATCTGGATGCCCGCCTTCTTCGCCTGCGAGACCAGGTCGGTGACCTGCTCGCCGATGATCGCCGGCGTGGTGGTGTAGATCAGGTTCCACGCCAGCTTGGTGCCGGCCGGGATACCCGCGCCACACTCAGTAGATCCGCTGCCCGGCTTGCTGCACACGTCGGTGCCGCCCGGGTTAACCGTCCAGCCGTGTGCCTTCAGGATGCTAACGGCGCTCGACACACTGAACGGATACGGGTTGTTGGTGGCGTTCGCCGGCGTGTACGGGCTCGGCGGGATAGCCGGTACCGGGCCGTAGGCCTGGCCGCCCGCACCGTAGAAGAACGCCTTGATGTAGCCCTGCTCGTCCTCGAGGTGCGCGAACGCCTGGCGAATGTAGAGCTGGCCGATGATGTTGTTGAAGTCCCCGGTCGTGTCCTTGAAGTTGTAGGTCACGTAGTTGAACTCAAATCCGGGGTACCCGAACACGTTGTAACTGCTCTCGATGGACTTGACCTGCGGGATGTCCGGGAACGGTACGTAGCCGACGTCGATGCTGCCGGACTTGACCGCGTTGAACTCCGCGGTGTCAGACGTGAAAGGCACGCCCTGGTAGTCGGACATCTTCGCCGCGTGCGGGCCGCTGTATGCCGTGTTCGGCACCATGGTGAACCCGTCGGTGGTGTCGTTGAAGGACGAGATCTTGTACGGGCCGTCGACGACCTGCCAGAGCGGGTTGCTCGCGTAGGTGGCCACCGACTTGGACTGGCTGGCCAGGTAGTTGTAGATCGCGGTGGCGTTCGCCGGGTTGGTGAAGTCCAGGATCGGGCCGTTGGCGGACGCCTTGGCCCACGACTGCGCGGGCAGCGGGACGACACTGGCGAGGCTGTCCTCCCAGAACCACGTCGGGTTGACCGCGGCGTTGAGGTTCAGCGTCAGCGTCTGGCCAACTGCCGTCATGCTGGTGATCTGGTCAGGGATGCCGACGCCTGGGCTGTAGTTACCCCAGTTAGCCGGGTTCTCCTTGACAGCGGCCTTGGCCTCATCAATCCAGAACTCAGCGTCCTTGGCGGTGATCTCCGTGCCGTCGGACCACTTCCAGGGCTTCAGCGTGATCGAGACCGTCTTGTCGCCGTTGCTCCACACCGGGTCATCGGCGAGGCTCATCGCAGGGTCTTCCTTCTGCGCCGCGCCGTTGGGGAACCAGCTCAGTGGCCGCCAGCTCTCGTACTGGAACTGGTAGGCGGTGTACACCGAGCTGTTGGCTCCTGGCGTGACAGGGAAAATCCACGTCGGCGCCGTGCCGTTGGCAAAGGCCCAGGTGATGGTGCCGGAGTGCGCGGTCCCCGTCTGCGCAGGCACCTTGCCGAACGCACCGTTCGGGGTGATGCTGCTGCTCGTGTTTGAGGCCGTGCCGCAGGCGGCGAGCAACGTGGCCCCGACCGCCGCCAGGGCCATGAATTGATACGCCGGACGGGCAATTCTCATAGGTATTTCCCTTGCTCTCGGGGGCCGTTCGCGGTATCCGGAACTCCGTGTGCCGCGGCCGACCAGACCGTGGGCGGCTGAGCCTTAGCCCTGCCGCTGGCTGCCCTCACCTGCGCCAGTCGGCCGGGGAGGGCCGCAAACACCTGGGAGCAGGTTGAGCGAAAGCATAGGGTTGCCAGTGTTGACATTTAAAGACCGGAAATATTACAAGATGCTTTCGTTACCGGCCCTCTGTCGCAAAACGGGCCTTGCCCGCACACCGTGTCAGCCGTAGAGAAACCGGCGGTTGGTGCCCCATGCCCGGTTCTCCGCGATCGCGAAGCTTCGACTCAGTATGCCTACAGCTAACCTTCAGCCACTGGGGGAACACTAGAGGGATGAGTAGCCAGCCCAACGGAAGCCGGCAGCCTGATGCCCGGCTGCTCGTGGTCGAGGATGAGCCCAACATCCTCGAGTTGCTCGCCGCCAGCCTGCGCTATTCCGGCTTCGAGGTCGTCACGGCGTCGGCCGGGAACGAGGCCGTCCATGCTGCCCAGCGACACCGGCCCGACCTCATAGTGCTCGACGTCATGCTGCCCGATATGGACGGTTTTGATGTTGTGCGGCGCCTGCGTGGCGGCGGTACCCAGGTACCGGTGGTCTTTCTCACCGCGCGCGATTCGACCGAGGACAAGATCCGCGGCCTCACGCTCGGCGGCGACGACTACGTCACCAAGCCGTTCAGCCTCGAGGAGGTCATCGCCAGAATCCGGGCGGTACTACGCCGGACCAGGGGCGATGGCACCGAGCCGCCGCCCCGGCTGAAGTTTGCCGATCTCGAACTGGATGAGGACAGCCACGAAGTGTGGCGCGGTGGCAAGCAGGTCCCGCTGTCGCCGACCGAGTTCAAGCTGCTCCGCTACTTCATGGGGAACGCTAACCGGGTGCTCTCCAAGATGCAGATCCTCGACCATGTGTGGGACTACGACTTCCGCGGTGACACCGGGATCGTCGAGTCCTACGTCTCCGTACTACGGCGCAAGATCGACACGACCGAGCCGCACCTGCTCCACACCCTGCGCGGCGTGGGCTACGTGCTCAGGCTGCCCCCGTCGGCATAGGTCGCCCAGGTGTTATGGCCGCCGCCACTTCTCGAGCAGACGGCTTCTGGCAATCCGTCAGGGCGCTGCCAGGGCGGATGCCGCTGCGCACGAAGCTGATCACCGCCGTTCTGGCTCTGGTAGCGATCGCGCTCGTCGTCATAAGCACGGCAGGTCTGCTGATCCTGCGCAACGACCTTCTTGGCCCCATAGACAATTCCCTGGCAGCCAACTACACAAGCGGCAATGCCCAGGCCATCGCGCACAACTGCCTATCCGGTTTTCGGCAGCGGCCGCAGCAGGGTGCCGTGCTCGACGTGGTCTCAGGCGGCCAGGTCGACCAGTGCGTCCAGGCTCTGCCGTCGAGTCCTGCGAATCTAGGCGGGGGCGAGAACGGTCCATTCTTGTCCGGGCCTGCGATTCAGACCAACGACAGCTGGCTCGCCGCCAATAGCGGGCACATCATCACGCTTCCGTCGCAGTCTGGCTCTGGACGATGGCGCGTGCTCATGGAGCAGTTCTCCTCTGGCGGCGCCTCGACAAACGCGACGATCGTCGTGGCCCTCGATGCCACCAGCGCCTACACCACTATCGGCCAGCTCTTTGGCATCGACCTGCTCGTTAGTCTCGCCGTCATCCTCGTGCTCGGCCTCATCGTCGTCGCGCTCATCCGGCGCAGTCTGCGGCCGCTGATCGACATCGAGCGGACGGCGGGTGCGATCGCAGGCGGTGACCTAACCCGTCGGGTGCCGGAGCGCGATCCACGGACCGAGGTAGGCCGCCTGGGCCGGTCGCTGAACGTGATGCTCACTCACATCGAGTCTGCGTTCCGGGCCCGGTCGAAGTCGGAGGAGGCCGCCCGGCGGTCTGAGGAGAAGATGCGCCAGTTCGTCGCCGACGCCAGCCACGAACTGCGCACCCCGCTGACCGCGATGCGGGGTTTCGCCGAGTACTACCGCCAGCGCGGCGGGATCGCGGTGGGCGAGACCGGCTCTGGCCACCTGACCGGCGCGGACATGGACCGGATCATGCGCCGGGTCGAGCAGGAGTCGGCGCGGATGGGTGTCCTAGTCGAGGACATGCTGCTGCTGGCGCGGCTGGACCAGCAACGGCCGATCGAAACCAAGCCAGTCGACCTGCTGACGCTCGCCGCGGACGCGGTGCATGACGCCCGGGTGGTAGCGCCGGACCGCAGCATTCAGCTCACCGTCGGCACCGGCGCGGCCTTGATCATCATCGGCGACGAAGTCCGGCTACGTCAGGTCATCGGCAACCTGATGACCAACGCACTGACGCACACGCCTGCGGGAACCCCCATCGAGGTGCTGATCCGATCGGGGAGCCTGGACGAGGCGCCGGAGCCCGCCGGGTTCGCACCCACCGGTCCCCCGACCGCTCTTGGCCCGCCGGCCGCACCGTCGGCCGCCATGCCCCCGCCCGCACCACCGCCGAGCGCTCCGGCACCTCCGGCGTACCCCTCGCCCGCGGCGGCCCGGTCGGCGTCCGCCGGTGCGACCGTGGCGGCCTCGCCCGAACCCCAGCCTCGGCGTGCGCACCGGCCGGCTGCCGTGCTCGAGGTAGCCGACCACGGGCCCGGGCTGACCAGAGAGCAGGCCGAGCACGTCTTCGAGCGCTTCTATCGCGCCGATCCAGCTCGCACCGTGGGCGGCACGGGCCTCGGGCTCGCCATCGTGGCGGCCCTCGTCGCGGCGCACGGCGGGGCGAGCTGGGTGCGGTCCACGCCGGGTGTGGGCGCCACATTCTGCATCGCGCTGCCACTGTCGCCAGAGGCGGCAGAGGACTCCGACGAGGACGACGATGGCGCCGACCAGATAGAAGAGCCGTATCTGAGCGCGACCGACACCGACGACGACGCCGACTACTGGGTCTACGACTCCTCCAGCGGCTGACAGCCGGGACTGTACGGCGGCGGCGGCGGCGTCACGGGGCGGTGTCGGGGCGCCGGAGCGACAGCCAGAGCGGGATGCCGGTCATCACCGCGAAGAACTCCAGCATGAGCGGGACGTTCGTGCGATAGCAACCGGCCAACCACGGTCGCCGACGAAGCTATCCAGCGTGCTCAGGCTGCTCTTGGACTGGGCGACGCCGCGCCGCCGAGCCGGCCCGGGCCGCCGACAGCAGGGCAGCCAGGGCCATGAAGCCCATCGAGGTGTAGAACGCGGCATGCAGCCCGGTGGTGAACGCGGCGGCGAGATTGCCGCGCAGGCTGGTCGATCCCACAAAAATCGCAAACGCGAGGCCGCGTGATATCGACTGCGACGCGATGAGGATCGCGGTCGAGAAGGAGAACACCATGCCGATGTTGCCGAACGTGCGCAGCATGCCTGACGAGATACCGAGGACTGGCCGCGGCGAGGCCTTCATCACTGCCGCGCTGTTGGCCGGGAAGAAAGCCGACGCGCCGGCCCCGTTGATCACGCTGCCCAGCACCACCAGCCACAGCCCGCTGGTCACCGATAGCTGGGCGTACACGGCAAGGGCCACGACCTGCGCCGCCAGGCCGGCGGTCGCCGGGATGACCGGGCCGATGCGATCGGATAGCCGGCCCGCGTAGGGCCCGATCGCAGAGCCAACGACGTAGCCGGGGATCAGCAGCAGCGAGGCGTGGATCGGCGTCAGAGCCCGCGCGCCCTGTAGGTACATGATCACCAGGAACAGGGTGGCGAAGTTCCCAAGACCCTGGAACAGCGAGGCCAGCAACGACGGGGCCATGGTCGGGATCTTGAACAGGGACAGGTCCAGCATCGGCTCGGACTGCCGCAGCTCGACGAGCACGAACAGCGCGAGCAAGACGACGCCGCCGATGAGATACCCGATGACCGATCCGCTGAGCTCGTCAGTGGCCAGCCTGGTCATGGCCCACAGCACGCCGAACAGCCCGAGCCCGAGGGTGGCCATGCCGACCACGTCCAGGTGCCTGCTGGCCCGGTCGGAGCGCTGCCGCAGCACCCGCAGCGCCAGTCCGAGCGCCGCCACGCCGATCGGGACGTTGATCCAGAAGATCCACCGCCAGGACATGTACGTGACGATCAACCCGCCGAGGATGATGCCGAGCACCGCCCCGATGCTCCAGCCGACCGAGTTGTAGCCGAAGGCCTTGCCGCGTCGTTCCGGCGGGTACAGCTCGGCGATCACGGCACCGCTGTTCGCGGTCACGAAAGCGCCGCCGATCCCCTGCAGCACCCGGAAGCCGATGATGGCCGCCTCGTTCCAGGACACCGCGCACAGCAGCGAGCCGAGCACGAACACCGCGAACCCGGCCTCGTACATCCGGACCCGGCCGAACATGTCGCCGAGCCGGCCCACCTGCGTGGCTAGCAGGGTGATGACGAGCAGGTAGCCGATGACCACCCAGACCACCGAGGAGAGCGACACGTGCAGGTCCCGCTCGATCGTCGGCAGCGCGAGCACGACGATCGTCGTGTCTACTGCGGTGATCAGCACCCCGGTCATCACCACCACCATGGCCAGACCGGTGTGCGTCGCCGGGCTAGCCTGCTGGCCGGGCTCTTGCTGGCCAGGCTGCGCCGCGGCCACGCTGCTGCTCACTACTGCCACCTCACTGCCGACTGCTCACCGGTCGGTTCGCCACAATCTGCATATGATCTCTGAGATTTTCGATCCCAGCCAGTGGCGCCAGGTGGACGGGTTCGACTTCACCGACATCACCTATCACCGCGCCGTTGACTCGGGCACGGTGCGCGTTGCGTTCAATCGGCCGGAGGTTCGCAACGCGTTCCGCCCCCACACCGTCGACGAGCTCTACCAGGCGCTCGATCACGCGCGAATGTCCACTGACGTGGGTTGCGTGCTGCTGACCGGCAACGGCCCCTCGCCGAGGGACGGCGGCTGGGCCTTCTGCTCCGGCGGGGATCAGCGCATCCGCGGCCGCGCCGGATATCAGTACGCGGCGGGCGAGACGGTCGAGACCGTCGACCCGGGCCGGGCCGGACGGCTGCACATCATGGAGGTACACCGGCTCATCAGGTTCATGCCCAAGGTCGTCATCTGCGTCGTGCCGGGCTGGGCTGCGGGCGGCGGTCACAGCCTGCATGTGGTGTGCGACCTGACGCTCGCCAGCCTCGAGCACGCCAAGTTCAAGCAGACCGATGCCGACGTGGCGAGCTTCGACGGCGGGTTCGGGTCCGCGTACCTGGCCCGCCAGGTTGGGCAGAAGTTCGCGAGGGAGATCTTCTTCCTGGGCGACACGTACGACGCACAGGCCGCCCATCGGATGGGCATGGTAAACGCCGTCGTGCCGCATGCTGACCTGGAGCGCACCGCACTGGACTGGGCCGAGCGGATCAACGCCAAGAGCCCCACGTCTTTGCGCATGCTGAAGTTCGCCTTCAACCTCATCGACGACGGTCTCGTCGGTCAGCAGGTCTTCTCGACCGAGGCCACCCGACTCGCTTACATGACCGACGAGGCCGCCGAGGGCCGGGACGCGTTCTTGCAGAAGCGGCCGCCGGACTGGGAGCGGTTCCCCTTCTACTACTGACCGTCCGACGGTCGCGCGCGGCGCACGGCCGACGGTCGCGCGCGGCGCAGCTACCTGCCCGTCTCCGGCCCAATCCCGGACGTTACCGATCTGCGAATATATATCGCCGCGCGATAGTTCTGAGTGGGCCTTTCTTTGACAGCCTGGTTTAGCGGGCTACACTTATATCGTGGCACGATAGAAATCGGATGGCAGTGTCTGAGCCGTCGAGTCGTGCCCGCAGGAGCCCCGAGGAGGCGGGCTCATGAAGGTGGTGCACCGGGCGACGCTCCGGCCTGCAAGTGGCCGGGAATGGCGCCAGCAAGCAGCCCTGCAGCTGGCCTGGCCCTGGGCGGCCAGTTCCGCACACCGGCAAGCCACTCCAGCTCGTCGACGACCCAATCGACAACAGCCCGGCCATTTCATGCCGCAACGGGCGCGAATGCAGAGTCCGCGGGGCTCCCGCGCAAAAAGCTATCCGGAGGAGGAATCATGAAACGCACCGCGCAGCTTTCGCCGTTGCCACCTGACCCCGTCATGCTCATCATCGCCTCGCCGCTGCCAGCCCGCACCGCGGTGATTACCGCGGTGTCGCCACTGCCAGCCCGCAGCGCTGTGATCACCGCAGTGTCGCCGTTGCCGGCCCGTCACGCCGTGATAACGACCGTCTCGCCGCTGCCGCCCGACCCGGCCCTGGCACGCGCGGGCCGGGCGACCGATGGCGAGCGGATCGGCACCAAGTCCAGCGGAGGGTGACCTGGCCGACCCGGGCTAGTCAACGAGCAGTCCTCCGGGAAGGGAGGCACGGTGCCGCGTGGTACGTAGCGTTCGGGCGCGTCGTCAATGCCGCCTTCGGGCGCGACCTCGTCCCGACGCGGTCGCTGGCCTGACCGCACCGGGATCACGCCGGGAGAAGGGCGGTGGCGCGTATGAGCCTGAGCGCACGGGACCGGCAGATGCTGGCAAGTCGGCACTAGGCCGCGAGGACCGCGCGGGCGGCGGTCAGCGCCACGTCCCGGTAGGCAGCACCGAACAGGCAGACGTGCACGAGCAGGGGATGGAGCTGGTGCAGCGGCACGCGGCCGCGCCAGCCGTCCGCGAGCGGCGCGACCTCCTGGTAGGCGGCCAGGATCTCCCCTAGGTACGGCGCGCCGAACAGCGCCAGCATGGCCAGGTCCGTTTCCCGGTGCCCGCCGTGCGCGGCCGGGTCGATCAGCCAGCCGCGCCCACCGGACCACAGCACGTTGCCTGACCAGCAGTCGCCGTGCAGCCGTGCGGGTTGCTCGGGCGGCCCTGCGACATCCGGGGTCCGGGCGCAGGCAGCCTCGATCAGCGTGACGTCGGTCGCGCTGAGCGTGCCGGCATCCCGGCCGATCCTTGCGTAGGGCAGCACCCGGCGGGTCGCGTACCAGTCTGCCCAGCCCTCGGCGCCATCGGCGTCGTTAGGCAGCGGCAGCCCGGCGATCACGCCGGACCACGGCGCGCCAAATCTGGCCGCCCCGGCGCCATGGAGGCCCGCGAGCTCGCGGCCGAACCGGGCAGCGGCGTCCCGGCTGGGCTGCCCGGCCTCAATCCAGGCCATGACGAGGCAATCGTCATTGTGGGCAAGCACGAGGGGAACGCCCGTCGCGTCGGCCTCGGCAAGCCAGCGCAGCCCGGCCGCTTCGGCCGCGAACCCGGCGGTGGCTGGCGTCGCCCGCTCGGCCGCGGCCCGGCGCGCGGCACCGGGCCCGTCGACCCCGTTCCGTGCCTTGGCAAACGCGCAGCGACCGTCGGCGAGGTCCAGCCGGTAGTGCCGGACGCCATGCTGGCCGCCGAGGTATTGCGCCTCGGTGACCTCGGTGCCGAGCAGCTCGCCGAGGGCGGACCTGGCGGATAGCTCCACAGCGCTGTTCAGAGCGCGTCGCTGAGGTGGCTGACCAGGCTCTTTGCCGCGGCGTCGACCAGGTCGAAGACCTCGGCATAGTCCTCGGCGCCGCCGTAGTAAGGGTCGGGCACCTCCGCGCCGTCGGGCGCTCCGGGGTCAAAGGCTCGCAGCAGCATGATCCGCCCGGCCAGGTCCGGCTGGCCAGCGGCCAGCGCGGCGAGTCCGGCCAGGTTGGCCCGGTCCATGGCCAGCAGCAGGTCGTACTCGTCGAGCCAGTCGGCCTGGATCTGCCGAGCCTCGTGCCCGGCCGCGTCGTGGCCGCGGCGGGTCAGCTCCGCCCTGGCCCGGGTGTCCATCGGCTGTCCGATGTGCCAGTCACCGGTCCCGGCGCTGTCGACGACCACCCGGCCCGCCAGGCCGGCCCTGTCTAGCTGGGCGATCAGCACTCGCTCCGCCATCGGCGACCGGCAGATGTTGCCCAGGCACACGACGCAGATGCGGTACGGCTGGCCAGGATGGCGGGGCGGCGGCAGGTTGGCGGCGGACTCGGGCCCGGAGAACGTCATGGCTCCAAGCATGCCCGACCGCGTGGGCTGCCCCGCCCCGTGCCACGATGGGCGCCATGACGTCGGCCGACACCTATCGGGGGCTCTCCTTCTGGCACGACACCGTGCCGGATTCACTCGAGCCTGGCGACGCGCTGCCCGGCGACCTGCAGGCCGACGTCGCGATCGTAGGAGCGGGCTTCACTGGTCTGTGGACCGCGTACTACCTGGCCAAGCAGGCTCCGGGCCTGCGAGTCGTGGTGTGCGAGCGCGAGATCGCCGGCTTTGGCGCGTCGGGGCGGAACGGCGGCTGGTGCTCGGCCCTGTTCCCCGCGTCGCTGGCCAAGCTGACCCGGATGGCCGCCACCGGTCGCGCGGGCGCGATCGCCATGCAGCGCGCGATGCAGGAGACGGTGGACGAAGTGGGCCGGGTCGCGGCCGCCGAGGGCATCGACTGTCACTGGGCTAAGGGCGGCACGGTCGAACTGGCTCGTTCGGCCGCGCAACTGGAGCGGGCGAAGGCCGAGGTTGCGGAGGCGCGCGAGTTCGGCTTTGGCGACGAGGACCTGCGGCTGCTCGGCGCCGCGGAGGCGCGCGCGCTGGCGGCTGCCACCGGCGTCATCGGCGGGACGTACACACCGCACTGCGCGGCAATCCATCCGGCGCGGCTGGCGCGCGGACTCGCCGCCGCAGTACGCGCGGCTGGCGTGTCGGTGTTCGAGCAGACGCCGGTGCTCTGGATCGAGCCTCGGCGTGTGGTCACCCCGCTCGGCAGTATCCGAGCTGACTACGTGGTGCGGGCGACCGAGGGGTACACGCCGGCGCTGCCCGGCTTCCAGCGCGCGATCGCGCCGGTGTACTCACTGATGATCGCGACCCAGCCGGTGCCGGACGCGATCTGGGACGAGATCGGCCTCGCGAACCGGCCGACGTTCGGCGACTTCCGGCACCTGATCATCTACGGGCAGCGCACCGCAGACGGCAGGCTCGCGTTCGGTGGCCGCGGTGCGCCGTATCACCTGGGGTCAGCGATCCGGCCGGCGTTCGACCGAGTGCCTGCGGTGTTCGCGGCCCTGTGGGGAACGCTCATCGAGATGTTCCCGGTGCTGCGCGACGTGCACGTCAGCCACTGGTGGGGCGGTCCGCTCGGGGTACCGCGCGACTGGTGCGCGTCGGTCGGACTCGACTCCTCAACCGGCGTGGGCTGGGCCGGCGGTTACGTGGGCGACGGGGTGGCGACGACCAAT
Source organism: Streptosporangiaceae bacterium (assembly GCA_030041275.1). Lineage (GTDB taxonomy): Bacteria > Actinomycetota > Actinomycetes > Streptosporangiales > Streptosporangiaceae > JAJYUU01. The sequence continues at coordinate 8,249 of JASHOE010000193.1, read as the reverse complement.
CTGGCCGGGCGGACGCTGGCAGACCTGATTACCCGCGAGGACAGCCCGATCACGCAGCTGCCGTGGGTCGGCCATCGCTCGCCGCCCTGGGAGCCGGAGCCACTGCGCTGGCTGGGCGTGAACGCCGGGATGCGCGCGATGGAACTGGCCGACTGGGAAGAGGCACGGACCGGCCGGCCGTCGCACGCTGCGGCGTTCATGGGCCGGTTCCTCGGCGGATGAGTTAGCCGGGGCGGCTTCGCCGGCTGCGGCGGCTGCGAGCAGGTCGGCGAAATGTCCCACGGTAAGCTGACGAGCGAGGTCGGCGATCGGGGCATCCAGGGATTCGCACCAGCTGAAGACTTGCGCTACGATCGCTCAGTCCTTCCAGAGGAAGTGTCACGCGCCGCTAGCTCAATTGGCAGAGCAGCGGACTCTTAATCCGCGGGTTCGGGGTTCAAGTCCCTGGCGGCGCACCCGCTCAGGCGCACCCGCTCAGGCACCCGCTCAGGCGCACCCGCTCTGAACTGGCCTTTTGTCTTTCCATTGCCATGGCTGCGCCATCTCTGGTTGCAGTTATGACTGCAACCAGACCGCAGCCGCTGAGCAATCCGGCCAGCCTGCGTCGGCTGTTAGCGGGATCAGTTGCCGACCCGCCGACACGGTCTAGCTGGCAGGCAGCCTGCCCTGCATGGCAGACGATGACCGCATGCGCCGGCTGAACGCGCGGTCGCGCCGGTGCAGCGGTCCCTCAGTCCGCGGGTTCGGGATTCAAGCCCCTGCGCGGCCATCCCCGTTGTCGGGCCGGGTTTACCGACGCGCGCGACGGGGACGCAGGCTGGACATCCTTCCAGCAACCGCCATCATCTGGCCTGCGACCCACAGAGCCTTGTCGAACTCACCGCTTGCGGCAAGCTCAGACGGCAGCTCCATGAGACGGCCGAACACCGAGTAGTCTCCGGGAAACTGCTCGACTGCGGCCACGTCCTGCTGAACCTGGGCCATGCGAACATCGTTGTGCGTTGGCTCAGGTCTGCCACCCCTGGCCTATTTTTCCGATCTGCGCACCTCATGGCTGGGAGCCAGTCACCTAACGGACGCCACTGCAGTCACGCGCAACTACCGGGCGGGTTCGCGATCGGAGGGTGAAATCCTCCGGCGATAGCAGTACTCTCCGCCTCCAGAAGCAATTGGTCAATAGCCTTCTCGTCCAGTTGGAGACTGTTGATGAGTATGTAGCAGGTAATGGCGCCGCGCATAGCGAACAAAAAGCCACGACGGAAATGCGCCGGAAACACTACTGTCTCGTCCAGCGCCGCGCGCAGAATGGCTTCAATATCGGCGGCAGGCGGCGGATCGTTCATCCTTGCCGTCAGTCTGAAATGTAAGAAGCTCGCATAAGACTCTAAGGGCATGTGGTCGGGCAGACTGAAGTACTGCCGCGTCGCGAGCTGGCACGCAGCCTCAACAACGGCAGGCTCGTCGTCATTCCAACCCTTCTCGCCCTGATTGAGCCTGGGTGTTTGCTCGTCACCCACGGCGCGCATGACAGCTCGCAGATACTGAGCTGCGTTGGTGCGCGGTCCTTCTGACGACCCAGATCCTGGTGTCAAGTTCTCATCACCACACCCTCAAAAGCCCCGTAGCGGAAGAGCCAGGCACTACGTCAATGTCGCCATCCGGATTATTACAGCTGCGCTCGTCGCTGTTAACTGTCTTTCCTCGCCGGGCCAAGGATCTTCTGCCCCCGGCGCGCCAGCAGCTGCCTGAAGGCCCCGGCCGGACCTTCCTTGTCCCCTAGGGTGGGGCCGTATCACGTCCGACGCGACCGAGCCCCGTTGCCAACCGTGATGCCGCGTGGGTGATCCACCCCGGTGCCTTCTGGGAGGACCCATCGCGCGATGGAGATGCGGCCGCATGGGTACGCGGGTACAAGGGAGCAACTCCGCCCGTTCACCACCGGGGGTGTCTGGCTCAACTTCGTCGGTGACGAGGGCGAGGACCGGATCAAAGCCGCCTTCGGCATCGAGAACTTCAAGCGGCTTCAGGCGGTCAAACGCCGCTACGACCCCGAGAACGTGTTCCGCGCCAACCACAACCTTTCCTGAGGGCGCGGTAGGCTACCCGACCGGTTGCAAATCATGCTGATGCAGTGCTGTCTACCAAGGGCCGCGTGCGATCCTGACGTGCGCTGACGAACGACAGTGAACTAGGGCGGGCTGAAGGTTCCGAGCTCTTAATCCGCGGGTTCGGGGTTCAAGTCCCTGGCGGCGCACCCGTATTGACCTTGCCTTTTGTCCTTTCATTACTATCGCTGCGGCGTCGCATCCCCCCCACCGGCTGGCTGCCAAGCATGGTCCATGCAATCCAGCCACCCCGAGTTCCGCGACAACCTGGATCGTGCATCATGCGACCTGCCCGAAGGGATGCCGCGCGTTGCAAGGTCATACGTGCCGCTATGGGCGGGTCTAGGCTGCCAGGCATGGGTGGTGATCTTCCTGACTATGCGAACGTCACACGCGAAGATCTCAACGAGGCCTGTCGCGTGGCCGTCGAGGAGTGCGACGCCCGCATTGCCGCGCTTATTGCGGTGCCGACAGGGCAGCGCACCTTCGCAAACACGGTGCTGGCCGTGGAGGAGGCCAGAGCCGCGGTTACTGAGGCCAAATTGGCATGGGGCCTGCTCGCGGAAGTTTCCCCCGACGACGGCCTTCGCGAGGCCGCCAGGGAGTGGGCTGAGCGGCTCGACAAACGCAAGGTCGGCATCGGCTTCGACGAGGACGTGTACCGCGCCGTGCGTGAGTACGCGGATCGCGCTGACGTAACGGCGCTGACCGGGGACGATGCCCAGCTGCTCGGCGACGTGCTGCGCGACTACCGGCGGAGCGGGACCGAACTGCCCGCCGACCGGCGCAAGCAGGTACAGGCGCTCTTCGATGAACTGGTCGATCTCGCTTCGGCGTTCGAAGAGACCCTGGCGAAGTGGGATGACGGCATTGTCGTCGGCCGGAACGAGCTGGACGGCCTGCCGGATTCGTTCATCGACGCGCTAGAGCATGTAGACGGCGGCTACCGCGTCTCCCTCAACTACCCCGAGTTTCGGCCCTTCATGATGGAGGCGCACTCGGCACGCCGGCGGCGGGAACTGCTGGAGAAGGACTTCCGCAAGGGCGGGCCGGAGAATGTCGCGCGGGTAGAGCGGGCCATCGCGGTGCGCCGCGAGATCGCGGAACTTCTCGGCTACCCATCCTGGGCCGCCTATGTCACCGAGACCCGGATGGCCAAGACGCCAGAAGCGGTCGCCTCGTTCCTCGATGACCTACGCGAGCAGGCGGCGGTGAAGGCCGCCGCCGACCGGGTCGAGCTGGGCGAGGCCAATGAGCAGGCCGGCGGATCGCGCGACATCGAGCCGTGGGAGCGGGCCTACGCCACCACCCGGCTCAGGCAAGCGCGCTATGCGGTGGACCAGGCGGAGATCGCGCAGTACCTCCCGCTGGACGCTTGCCTGGAGGGGCTGTTCGCGGTGACCGGGACCCTGCTGGGCATACGCTTCGAGGAAGTGCCGGATGCGCCCGGCCTGGCACCCGGACGTGCGGGCCTTCGACGTCTACGAGGCCGCAGGCGGTGAGCCCGTCGCCCGCTTCTACCTCGACCTGTTCCCCCGGCCTGGCAAGTACAAGGGCGCCATGCAAGACACGATGCGGCCGGGACGGCGGCTTCCGGACCGCTCCTGGCAGCAGCCCGTCTCCGTGCTGGTAGCCAACATGACCCGCCCGGCCGCCGGCCGGCCGTCACTGCTGCGGCACATCGAGCTCGTCACGCTGTTCCATGAGTTCGGCCATGTGCTGCACGACACGCTCACCAAGGCCGAGCACCTCCGCTACGCCGGCACCGAGACGGAGCGGGATTTCGTGGAGGCCCCGTCGCAGATGCTGGAGCACTGGTGCTGGGAGCCGGCAGTCCTGAGCGGCTTCGCCAGGCACTACCAGAGCGGCCAGCCCCTGCCGGACAAACTGCTTGCCGGTCTCATCGCCGCCAAGAATGTCTCTTCCGGAATCCTGACGATGCTGATGCTAGCCCGCTCCACGCTCGACCTCGCCTACCACAGCGCCGGCTACAGGGGCGACAGCACCGCCACGCTCGCCGGCGTCTACGCGCAGCACGGCCTTCGCCACATGGAGGGAACCCACCTGCAGTCCGGCTTCATCCACCTGTTCGGGTACGACGCCGCGTATTACGGCTACCTGTGGTCCCAGGTCGTGGGTGACGACATGTACACCCGCTTCGAGGCGGCCGGTCCACTCGACCCGGCCACCGGCGCGGCCTACCGCCGCACCGTCCTGGAACGCGGTGGCACGACCGACGCGAACCAGATGGTCCGCGACTTCCTCGGCCGCTCCCCCTCCAGCGCAGCCTTCCTCCGCGGGATCGGCCTGACAGGAGCCGCGTAGCCCAGGTCATGGCGCGGTGCGGAACGCGGCGTCCTCATCGGGCCGGTTGCAATTCTGGTTGCAGTTCACCCTTGTCCCGCCCCGTTCAGCGGCGTCTACCGCTGCCCTGAGATGCACTGAAGTACCACCGTGGACGTCAGCGGACAGCGGATTCCGCCCTCTTAATCCGCGGGTTCGGGGTTCAAGTCCCTGGCGGCGCACCCGTTCTGACCTGGCTTTTTGTCTTTCCATTTGCCATGGCTGTGCCATCTCTGGTTGCAGTTATGACTGCGACCACACCGCGCCCCGTGAGTGATCCGGCCAGCCTGCCTCGGCTGTGAGCGGAATCAGTTGTCGACCCGCCGACATGTTCTCTCTGGCAAGCAGCCTGCCCGCATGGCAGACGATGACTGCGCGCGCCGAATGAACGCGTTGTCGCGCCCGGCGCAGCGGTCCCTCAGTCCGCGGGTTCGGGACTCAAGCCCCGGCGCCGCCATCCCATTTGCCGGGGCCTGTTACCCCGCGGCGGGATAACGACCGGCTGACGCATCACGCCGGGTGTCGCTCAAAAGCCTTCGCCCCATCACAGAGGATGTCTTAGGGCCTTCTGAGCTTCGGATAGGCCAGCACACGCCTGCCTGCGTCTGCGACAGGAAGGCGAATCCAACCGAGCAGTCGTGCTGGTTCACGCACTGACTGTGTTTCGCCTAGGCGGGTCTGCCAAGCCGCGGAGTGGCGTTCGGCTCAGCGTCATGGGCTGCTTCACTATCACGGCGGAGCGCGTCGCGAGCCACACGGTGTAACAGTTTGTGATCGTCGTTGCGAGATGCCCGCCAGGTGCGCCTGCGATCAGGATGACCCGCTGCCACAGTATCCGGCGCCTCCAGCTGGCCGACGCCCCTCGAACAGGTTTTCGCTGAGCCTGGGTGCGGCGGCTACTCTTAACGGCTTCGTGGAGCCTGAAGGGGCGCCTTCCGCAGCGGGGACGAGCGTCAGCTTCTGGTCGCAGCCTGGAAAAGCGCAGCAGTCGCCGGAGCGGCCCCACAGTAGCTTGCGGTCAGCATCAGATATAGCCAAGGTAGGTGAAAATACTCCTAAGTCAGAATCTTACTAGTGAGGTCACATTGCAAGGATGCGCTTGTCGGCCAACGCCCACCGTGCTCTCCGCTCATGCCAGCAGAGCCGGATTCAGCAGAGCGATGTGCGGAACGCCGGTGTAGTCAGCCATCGCGTCAATTTCCGCCTGCACAGACCTGATATTGGAGAGCGTGAGGGCACAGGCTGACAGCTCGGCCTGCAACAGGCGGACGTTCCGCTGTCGGCTCCAGTGCGCCAGCCGCGGCGCGACAAGGCGCCGGTCTGCTGCCCATAGAATGAAGGCACCAGCCAGCGAGGCGGTGATCGAAGCGATCGGTGTCACGGCCAGCCCGGCGTCTACGAGCACGCCCAACGCAACGACGAGCGCCGTATAGCCGACCAGGATTGCGCCGTAGATCCAGCGGAACCGTCCGTTACGCCGCTGTCGTTGCGCCTCGAGGACGAGCAGGATGTGGGCGCTGTCTCGCCACATCCAGTCAGCCGCCTGCGACGTGGTGGTATCGAGCGCCTCCAGCTGCTGCATGAACTCCGCCGCGTCGGAGCCGCGCTCAGAGGCCGCAATGCGGAGCTGTAGGAGCTTTTCTTCGCCCTCGTAGCCGGTGAGTGCGCTGGAGATCTCAGCTCCGCGCGTTGGTTCCGGCCCTGCTTGTTGCTCGTGTTCAAGTTCGCTTCGGGACCGGGCAAGCTCGTCGAGCTGGGCCTGCGCGGCGGGGATATCGATGATGGCCCTTTGCGCCTGCGCCGTAAACATGGTGGTGCCTTTGGCAGCTATCTCACGCCAAGCACGCGTTACCGTCGCGGCGTACTCGCGGCTGCGCTGCTCTGTTGCCGGACCCTCGCTGATCGCGAAGTCGAGATACTCCCTCGCGCGGGTAACCGCGTCAGTTGCATGGCGCGCCGCCGGGGCCTTCGAGCTTGGCAGGATGAACAGATTACGCTCGAGCAGCTCAACGTCGATACCGTCGAGATCCGAGGCGAGACGCTCGTAGACCTCCCGTATCTTGTTGATGTCTGCTTCAGCCGCCATTCCTGCTGCGAGCCGAAAGGCCTCGATGTCCGGTCGCGGCGCCGGGGCCGGTCCAGCCGAGGGGAGCGGTCCGTAGATCTGCTCCATCCGAGCGTTGAACGCCTCAAGCGTGCGACGCATGGCGGACTTATCGAGGTCGAGCCCGGACAGATCACTCACCATGCCTCCCCACGAGGATGGTCTGGTGGCGTCAGCGTATAGCTCGTTCGCGGCGCCGGGCTGACTGATTCACTCCTCCCCGCGGATCTTGCGCAGCGCCCGTTAGGTCAGTTCAACGGTGTGTAGATAACCGAGCAGTTGATCTGATAGGCGTTGCCCGGCTGGACGTCGCGGAATTTCAGGCGGGGGTCGGTGAGGTGCTGGACGTCGTCGTTGGCTAGCCGCAGTGAGAGGTCTGCGTTCGTAGCGTTGACGTGAGCCACGGCACCGTAGTGCCGCAGCCCGGCGTCACAGTGAGTGCTGTCAGCACCACGTGGCTCCCTCCCCCTGCTAGTCGACATCGCTAAACCACGACGCATCGCTCCCTGTGGCGTTTTACGTGGTGCGCGGGAGGTGTTGGCGCTGGCCGAGCGCCCCACCTCCTTGTGGCTCCTAATCTGTATGCCATGACCGGCGATTCCGTTCAGAACGCAAACTCTGATCGGGTCGCGCAAAAGCGTCTGCTGGTATGCGTTCGCGGTCGACGTAGGTGCTGCACAAGGCCACCTGGCGCAGCGTTCGCCCTTGCTTACACCGGCACCGTGAGGCATTGGCTGCCGTCACGTGCACGCGATTGAGGCGTCCGGGTTCAATCCGAGCCGACACAATCTCTCCGCCTCGCTATCCCGACCCTGCTTAACCAGTACGTCGGCCAGCCGTGAGGCGGCATCCGGGTCGCCTGCATCGAGTCGTGCCCGGAGCCCGTCCAGGTCACCACGCTCGGCCAGCAACCTGTCTAGCCGCCTGGCGGCGTCCGGGTCGCCGGTGTCGGCCCGGTCTCGCAACCCGTCCAGGTCGCCACGTCGGGCCAGCAAGTCGGCCAGTTGTGTGGCAGGTCCGTTGTCAAGATCGACCCAGTCAGGATCGATCCGGCGGATCGAAGAGCGGTCGTCGTCTGTCAAGCGCCGCAGTATCCCCTCGGCCTCGTCCAGGTCGCCTCGTTCCATCAGCAGCCCGGCCAGCTGCTCGGCGGCGTGCTCGTCCTCAGCCTCGGCGTAGCCGCGGAGCCCATCTATGTCACCGCGCTCGGCCAGCAGGTCGATCAGTTTCCATGTGGCGCCTGCGTCGCCTGCGTCGGCCCGAGCGCGCAGCTCTGCTAGGTCGCCGCGTTCGGCGAGCAGGTCGAACAGCATCCAGGCGGCCTCCTCGTCCCCAGCGTCGGCCCGGGCGCGCAGTTGCTCCATATCGCCCCGCAGCGCCAGCAGCTCCGCCAGCTGACGTGCAGCGGGTCGATCGCCCACGGTGTCAACCAAGATCTTGCCGATTCGATAGCCGTCATAGGGCCTGTCCGCCATGGGACGGAGCGTCCGCTCGGCCTCATCCAGGTCGTCGCGGTCCAGGGCCGCAGCTTCGCCGCGCCTGAGGCCACGCAGCGCGATGAGCCACCACAGTGCTGCCAGGTGGTCATGCTGGACGCCGTCCAGGAAGGTGATCAGCTGCCGCAGCGTCCACACCGCGACGGGCGGGCGGCTGCCGTCGCGTCGCCATGCGGCGACACGCTCGTCGGTCCAGATCAC
>JASHOE010000192.1 GCA_030041275.1 Streptosporangiaceae bacterium | reverse complement strand
CCATGACCGCCAGCAAGCCGACCGCGATCGCCTTAACCGACCACCCGGCAAGGTCGCCAGGCAGGAGGTCGCTGGCATACCCGGCGAATCCGGCCGCATAGAGCGCCATAGCGATGACCCACCCGAGGAACTGGAACACGTTCAGCCCCCCGGCCAACATCCCGTCCCCGAAGCCCTGCACCAGGAATTGGGCCGCTCCGCCGCGGCTCGGGAATGCTGCCCCCAGCCGGGCATAGGAATACACCGAGAACAGCGCGACGAACCCTCCGACGAGGAACGAAAGCGGCACCCACACGCCGGCGGCCTTGGCCGCAAGGCCGACCAGGGTATAAAGTCCGGCGCCCATCATCCCGCCCACGCCGATTGCAGCCGCTGACACCGTACTAATCGACCCACGGGTCACGGACGAATCCTTGTGCGGCCCGGCGGCCCATGCAAGTGATCGGCCGATTACTAACCCCACTGCCGGCACGTCACCACGCACGGCTCCCGGCTGCACGGCCCGCTGTCCTGCGCCAACCGGCTCGGGGTTAGCTGCCCCGGTTCACAGACAAGCTCTGGCTGTGCGCGCCTGGCCGGTCTCCGCGCCGCTGGCGACCGCCACAAGCTGCACCGCTCGAGATAGCGGGCGACGGCCATCGGCAGGAACAGCTCTCCTCTGCGCCGACTAGTCGGCCCTTGACCTCGATGAAAATCAGGTGTCCGTCGTCGGTGCGGGATGCGATGCGCGCTTCGCGCAGTGGCCGCACTCGGGGAGCGTCCGCATCTGCTAGTAAGCCGCGAGGATCATCGTGCCGAAGCTCTCGCCCTGGCTTTTGTCGTGACCGCCAGCGCACTCGCTCAGGTGGCGCATCCTGGGCCGCCCGGTTGCAGCGTTGAGGAATGCCCGCAAGCGACGTCCGAGCCTGCTCAGTTTGCATGCGGGTCAGGAACCCAGGACAGTGTCCAGGAGCTGCTCAATGACTTGCGCGCCGGACCGCATGGCAGCCTCCGGGTCTTCTGACTGAGCTACGAGCAGGGCGACCTCGTTCAGCGAAGCCAGGAGCACGTGGGCGAAGCTGTCCACTAGCCCCGGCTGCATCCGGCCTTCCTCGGCTACTGCCTGAAGGGCTGTCTTGATCATGCCCAGGGCCGGCTCGTCGAGCGCGCGCCAGCGCTCCCAGCCGATTACCGATGGGGCGTCGATCAGCAGGATCCGGCTCACTGCGGGGTCTCCGGCGGTTCGGATCCAGGCGCGGCTGATAATGCGCAGCCCGTCGGCCGGCCCGGTTGCGGTTGATACCGCTTCAAGGTTCTGAACACCGACTCTCTCGCCGACATCGACGAGCACTGCCTCGAACAGCGCTTCCTTGCTGGCGAAGTGATGGTACAGCGAGCCCCGGCTGACTCCAGCCTCCAGAAGCACTGCCTCGATTGAGGTCCCTTCATAACCTCGGGAGGCGAACAGCCTGGTGCCGATCTCGATGAGCCGCGCCCGCGTGGCCTTGCCTCGGACGACGTTCTTGTTAGTTGACCGGCCAATCACCGTTTCGGCCCCTCTGTCCAGGTCCCCTGGCTCGCCGATGCCAATCCCCTTCCAGCTAGCCATGTTTGCAGTTGACAGACCGACTGTCGGTCTGTTCATAATGAGGCTGTCGCATAGACCGACAGTCAGTCTAATTCAGTTCGTCTGGTACGGGAAGGCAGGAACTATGCAACTCCACGACATCGACAGGCACCGCAGCAAGGTGGATACCTCTTCAGGCGCCGCCAGCTACCTCGATACCGGCGGATCCGGCCGCACTGCCCTGTTCCTGCACGGCGTGGGCACCAGCAGTTACCTGTGGCGGCACGTCATTGGCCGGATCGGAGAGCAGTGCCGGTGCGTGGCGGTCGACCTGCCGCTGCACGGGCAGACCCCTGCGGCCGAGGACCAGGACTTCTCACTTCCGGGCCTGGCCCGATTCGTCGCCGACTTCTGCGATGCGCTCAACCTAACCGGGTTAGACCTCGTCGCCAACGACACCGGTGGAGCCATCGCCCAGGTTTTCGCTACCGCACAGCCAGAACGGCTGCGCACCCTGACCCTGACCAACTGCGAGGCGCACAACAACATGCCGCCCGTAACCCTGTGGCCGATGGTCATGCTCGCCCGCACCCGGCTGCCTTTGTGGCGCCTTGGCCCACGCATGGCACGCGGCAGAAGCTTGGGCCGCCGGATTTACGGCGCTGCCTACCAGGACGCCGCCAGCCTGCCCGACGACATCGTTCGCGCCTGGCTGGAACCCCTGCTAGGCACAGCGGAGTCGGCCCGCAAGTACCAGCGCTTGCTCACCTCGCTGCGTGCCCGCGACCTGATGGCTGTCGAGCACGCGCTGGCTCGTCTGGAGGTTCCGACGCTCATCGTCTGGGGCACCGGCGACAAAAACTTCCGCCGCAAGTGGGCGTACTGGCTGCGCGATGCCATCCCCGGTGCCACCGACGTCATTGAGATTGACGGCGCCCGCTTGTTCTTCCCCGACGAGCGTGCCACCGAGTTCACGGCTGCGCTGCGGAGCCACTGGGCCGCAGCCAACTGAACTGCGCTGAGGCTGGGAGGTAGCCGTCCCAGTCCATGCCAGAAGCAGCTGACGGGTTAGCTCGAGCGCGCTTCATCTGCTGATCCTGCTCCTGCGCCGGGTGTCGAAGGTGCGCCGCCCGAAGATCGAGCACGAGCTCCGGAACCTCACTGGTATCCGGGGTTACTGGAATGCGTAACAGCATGGCTTGCCCTGATTGATGAAGGAGCACGGGTCATGGACACCCCCTCGAGGAACTACCTCCCGGAAGACCAGCGCGTATCAGACGCCGACGGCGACCATGCCGTGTCCGACCTGAGCCAGGCGGGCGCGAGCGCTGCTGTGCCGCTGCCGGACGCAGGCCCGTTCGACGGGCGCGTGATCTGGGTTGGCGGAGCCGTCTTCGCCGTGCTGATGGCGTTGTCGGCGCGGTATGGCTTTGACCGCGACGAGCTGTACTTCCTGGACGGCGCCCGGCATCTGCAGGGCAGCTATGTTGATCAGCCGGTGTTCGGGCCGCTGTTTGCGTGGGTGTCACTCAAGCTGTTCGGCGTGTCGCTGCCGGGGCTGCGGTTGTGGCCGGCGCTCGCTGCCTGGGGGACGGTGGTCGTCGGCGCGCTGACCGCCCGCGAGTTCGGCGGCGGGAAGCGCGCGCAGCTGCTGGCTGCGATCGGCACCGCGACGATGCCGGTGCTGCTCGCCGCGGCTCACATCGCCAACACGACCGCCTACGAGTTGCTGGCGTGGGCGGGCCTGGCGCTGGTAGTGGCGAGGATCGGGCGGACCGGCGACTGCCGATGGTGGCTGGCTGGGGGCCTGATCGCCGGCCTTGGCGTGGCTGACGACCACAGCATGAGTTTCTTCGCCATCGCGCTGGTCATCGGCGCGCTGCTCAG
>JASHOE010000191.1 GCA_030041275.1 Streptosporangiaceae bacterium | reverse complement strand
GCCCGGCCACCTGGACGACGACGTCGAGGCATTCGGCGCCGATCACTGGATCGGGAACCTGCACAAGTGGGCGTACACCCCCCGCGGCAGCGCGGTCCTGTGGAGCCGGCCCGGCACCGAGGTGACGCCGACCGTGCTCAGCTGGCAGCTCGAGGACGGCTACGCCGCGTCGTTCGACTACCCGGGCACGTGGGACTACGCCGGCTGGCTGGCAGCCCCGGATGGCCTGGCGCACTGGGAGGCACTCGGCGGCTGGCAGACCGTATCCGGGCTGGCGGACCTGGTATCGGACGGGCAGAAGCGGGTGGCCGACGCACTCGGCGTTCGGCTCGAGCGGCTCCCGGCCGTGCCCGCGCCGGCGATGCGGCTGATACCGCTGCCGGACGGAGTTCTTTCCGGTCCCGCCCAGGCCACCGCGTTCTACGAGGCTCTGTCGCGCGAGCGCGTCGAGGTCGCGCCCATCCATTTTGAGGGCGCCGGTTACTTGCGCGTGGCCGCTGCGCCGTACAACACCCCAGACGACTACGACCGCCTGGCCGATGCCGTCCGGGAGCTGCTGAAGCACTGGTCTGCCAGGGCCGCCGCAGCAGGATCGCGATGATCACCCGCGTTCGCGGGACAGCGATCCAGTTGAGCAGCCGCCGCGCTCGTGCCTGTGCGCAGACGCAGACCACGAGCATGCTGGGGGTATGACCGACCACGAGGAATTCCTGGCCTGGGTAAGGACAGCGTTGTACGAAGCAGAACTGTCGCTGCACAACGGCGACGCCGCCCCGCGGCGGGCGCTGTGGTCTCGCAATGAGCCCGTGAGCATCCTGGGTGCGCGGTTGAGCGCCCATGGCCAGCAGGAAATCGACGTGCTGTTCGCCGCGCTCGCGAACAGCCTCTCGGACTGCACGTCATACGCCTTCGACCTGCAGGCCTACGACGTTATGGGCGGCATGGCTTACACGGCCGGCCTAGAGCACACCTCGGTCTTGATCGATGGTCAGCCACGCGCCTACACACTGCGGGCTACCCAGGTCTACCGGCGCGAGTCGGGCGCCTGGCGAGTTGCACACCGCCACGCCGACCCCGTAACCGAATGATGGTGCCCGAGAGGCAGGTTTGGATATTCGCTTCCTGCTCTACCCCGGTCGACTGACGTCTGGCGTTGTGCGGCCCACGGCATGCTGGCCGGCGATCCGGCCGGGCTGGAACGTCTCGGCCAGGAAGATCCGCTCCGGTCGTCTTAGATCCTTGAGCTGGCGCGTCCCAAGTTCCCGCAGGCCCACGTTCTCCGGCAGCTCATCGGACAGAAGCTCCGCCGCCACCCCCGACACCAGCACCTGGCCGCCGCTGGCGACCGTCAGCAGCCGCGCGACCCGGTTCACGGCCGGCCCGAAGTAGTCCCCATCGCGCTCCTCGCAGACCCCCGCATGCAGTCCCATCCGCACCGCAATGGGGCGGCTGGTCGGCCACGTCTGGGCGGCCAGTTCCCGCTGCGCGGCCAGCGCCGCGTCCAGCCCGGCCCGGGCGGCGGAGAACGCCGCGCAGAACGAATCACCGACGGTCTTGAACACGTAGCCGCCGGCCTGCTCGATCGCGTCCCGCAGGATCCCATCGTGGCGGCGCAGCGCGGCCGCCATGGCATCCCGCTCGGCGTCCCACAGCCGGGTCGACCCTTCCACGTCGGTGAACAGCAGCGTTACGGTGCCCGACGGCGCGCCGCCCACCAGTGCCCGGCCAGCGTGGATGACGCCACCGGGACCCGAAGTCGGCTGGCTGATGCGGCGGGTGCTGACGGCTCCAACCGAGCCCGGCGGCACGTGCTGGATTCCGCCGACGGCGTGTACCAGGCACGGATGCAGCACGTACGTGCCCACGTCTGGCGGGTAGTGAAAGTCCTCGATGTCGCCCATGGAGTAGAACCGGCGCCGCCCGGCGCCGTCGACGTACCCGAGCAGCCCGTTCTGCCACAGCACCGAGGCGAGGTTCGTCGCCTTTTCGAAGTGCAGGTCCGCTACTTCCTGCAGAGCCTCGAGGTCCGCACGCGGGAACCGGTCAACGCCGATCATCCGGACGAACGAGCGGACGTCCTCCTGCACGCCGCTGATGTATGCCTGAGTGCTGGTGAACAGCTCGGAGTAGTTCTGCACGGCGGCGTTCGCCGGCATCAGGTCCGACGAGATCTGATTGGCGCACTGCGCGAGCTGTGAGTCGCCGAATCGCTTGGCGCAGCGTTGCACCATTCCTTCGAGAGCTGACGGCGGCATGCCCTCGCCGCCAGCCTGTTTCTGCCTCAGGACTTCTTCGTTCAGCTCGTTGCCGAGGGAGATGATGTCGCGCGGGATAAGCCTGGTGTGGCTGAGCAGATAGCTGTCGATGGTCGTGGCGCCATCGGGCCCCGGCCATTCGCCGTCGACACCCAGCCAGTCACCGATCGTGGGCACGCCGCTGGCGGGGTGGCGCATCAGCAATGAGGGCGGCAGCCGGCGCAGCTTCTGCTGAAGGAGATACAGCAGCGAGTTCTGGTCCCAGGTCAGGACCCGTATGTGTGGTTCGTTGTAATACCGCGGCGCGTGTTCCGACCGGTACACCGAGGACATGACGATGTCGCGGATGCAGACGACGATGTGCAGCCGCCCGCCCAGCCTGTGGTCCCG
>JASHOE010000190.1 GCA_030041275.1 Streptosporangiaceae bacterium | reverse complement strand
GGGGCGGCCATGTTTTCATCTGCACGGGCCCTCGCCGGCCTTGGGGCCAGATCTGGCCGCAGCTGCGCGAATACAGCTAGCAGCAGACGACCGCAGTCGCGAGCCGTCGCCTGCGCGAGCCAGCGGGGCGTACCGCGGCGACATGCTGACTGTGCGGACTGACGAGACCAGGCGTCCGCCCAGCGGCGCGTTCCCCGCAACGGGCTTTCGCTTGCTTCGTGACGCTCCTGCGACAGGCTTGGGGAGGGAACGGGGTTCGTTTTGGTCCCCGACGCTCGCACGTCGCCGCCGTACAATCCTCCGGAAAGATCATCTGAAAGCTGGATGCGCACAGTTGGCCGCGGAGGGGAAGCATGGTCGGTTGGCGGGGCATTGGGCGCAGGAGGCGACTCGCGTTAGCCGCAAGCCGTTTCACGCGCGGCGTCCGCGTGCGCCGCAGCGACCGGAGCGGCATCGACGAGCCTGCGAGCTGGCGGTCGCGCGGCCTGGTCCGCGTCGTGACGATCGTCACGGCCATCATCGTGGTCGCGTTCGTGCTGTGGCTCGGCTGGGTTGTGTACCTGTACGTGGAGCGGCACGGGCCGTCGGGTGCCGTGCTCGACCCGGACCGGCAGTGCTCGGCGCTGGGCTTCTCCTGCGGCATCGTGACCAACCTGCTCGCGTCCGGTGTGCTCGTCGCGTTTGCGTCGGCGTTCCTGCTGTGGCGGCTGTTCGGGTTGCAGAAGCGGTACTGGGTCCGCGCGAGGGACGACTCGCGTGAGCTCGTGCCGACTGCGGGCGCGATCATCGACCAGGTCGTCGGCCGCGACGAGCTGTGCCTGGCGGTGATGACGGACCTGCACGACCGCGGCACCCGGCCGCACGTCGTCGTCGGCGGCGTCGGCACGGGAAAGACCGCGGTGCTCGTCCGGCTGACAGAGATGCTGGCCGAAAAGCGGGCGATCCCGGTGCCGATCCGGCTGCGCGACGCCGCGGAGCTGGACTTCGAGGAGCTCGCCAGGGTCCGCTTCCTCAGCGAGGTGAACCGGAGCCTCATCTCGACAGCCGAGGGCGAGACGATCTGGCGTCGGCTGCGCATGGACGGCAAGATCATCGTGCTCGCCGACGGTCTCGAGGAGGCGCTGGTCGGCACGCCGGCCGAGGCGGAGCGCGACAACACCATCCGCGAGGCCATCAGGCGCGCGTACCTGCAGCACCTGCCGCTGGTCATCGCGTCGCGGCCGCATGATCCGCTGCGCGGGACCGACGCCGCGATCATCGACCTGGAGCCGCTCAGCTACGAGGCCGCGCTCGCCTATATCGGCGGCGACGGATCCGGTGAGGACGAGCGCCGGCTCGCGTGGATCGTCGAGACGGCTGAGGTCATCGAGGCGCCGCTGTACCTGCAGATCACTCGCGAGCTGCATCTGAACGGGCTGCTCGAGCCGACGTCGGCCGGCCAGCTCGGCGTCGTGGACACTCGCGGCGTCGACCGGGCCAGATTACGGCTCAGCCTGCTGGAAACCTGGGAGCGCGCGCTCGTCAGCGGGCACCTGCGCGCGGACGTTCCGCTGAGCAAGGCCGAGCGGCAAGCGGCGGTAGAGCAGATGTCGATGCTTGCGTCAGTGGGCCTGCGCGGCGACACGCTGGAGGTGCCGCTGGACGTCGATCCCGGCCCGCAGCTGCAGGCGGAGGTGCGACGGCGGCTGGCCGGGATCGACGGGCACGTCGGGACGGCGCCCGGCGTCCGCAGCGTCGACGTCAAGCTGGCCGCGACCTGGGCAGCCCAGCTCAATCTCGTCGAGGTCCGCGGGCAGAAGATCCGGTTCCCGCACAGTCTCATGCAGGCCTACCTGGGCTCGCGGTTGCTCGACGCCGCGCTGCAGGATCCCGGTTACGCGCGCGACGCGCTCGAGTACCCGAACCCGGGCCAGGAGTTCCTGATCGCGCTGGTGCTGCGCTCGCGCGTCGATGACGCGCCAGCCGGCCGGACGTCGGCTGCGCCAGGCAGCGGCGGCCGGGACACGCGGCATCCGCGGCCGGCTGCCACCGCGGCACCGCCTGCCAGAGCGGACCTCCTGACGCCGTTGCGGCAGGCCGCTGCCCGCGGTCACGGCGCCGCGCACGCTGAGGACACCGCGGCGAATCACGACGCCGGGGCTGGCGAGGCGGAGTCGGTCCGCGACGACAACAAGGTCCTCGACATGTACGCGGCTGCGCTCGAGATCGACTGCGTCGCGGCCCGGCCGGCGCACGGCGAGCTCGCCGCCGAGATCCGCGATCGCTGGACGCACATCTACGCGCAGGACCGGCGCACTCTCGAGGACAGCAAGCTCACGCTGATACACCGCCTCGGCGAGGCCGCGCGAGTGATCGACGACCGGCTGCGGCGCGGCGAGGACATCGACGTCACGCCCGCCTATCCGCAGCTCTACGAGATCGGCAGGGAAGACTCCTCTTACCCTGTCCAGCTCGCCACCGCCGGGGAGATAGGTGCGGGCGGCGAGTCCGCGTACGCCGAGCTCAGGAACGTGCTGTCGGCGCCGTGCGAGACGTGCACGGCGGAGCGTTCCCGCCGCCGGACAGCACCCGCTGCCGCCGCCGACTCCGCAGTCGACCTGGAGGAGGACCGGGAGCGCATCCGCGCGCGGCTGATCAGCGCGTGGCTCGCGCCGATGCTTGTCGGCACCACGGGTGGGCGCGACGCGGACGTCGACCCGACCATCGCCGAGCACGCGCAGGCTGACCTCGTTCAGTGGCTGCGCCACGTGACCAGGGATGGTCGCCAGCCCGGTGAGCAGGACCTGCCGCTCGCGCTCGAGATCGCCCTCGCGCAGGGATTCAAGCACGCGGCCAACCGGCGGCCCCTGCAGCCGGATGTGCTGCGCGAGTCGCGGATGCTGCTGGCCGAGCAGGCCCTGGAAATGCTCAAGAGCGCGCGATACTGGTTCACCCAGCTCACGCTCATCCACGCCCTGACCCTGCTGAACTTGTCCGACCTGCAAAAGCAGCCGTGGGACAAGTACGGGGCCAAGCCGGAGGCCATCGTCCAGCACTGGCTGGATGTGGCCGGGCAGGAACGCGCCGACGGCGCGGGCTCGGCCGACGGCCGCGGGCAGACCCATCCGTTCGTGCAGGAGGCAGCGCGGCTGTGCGTGCTCGCGCTGAAGTCCGGGCGGCCGCAGCGCTACCTGTGGATCGACGAGAGCAACGTCGTGGTGCAGGTCGGCTCGCGCAATCTCGGGAACGAGGTGCGCCGTCGGCACCAGCTATGGATCCCGCCGTCGGCGGGCTGGACGGCGCTCAACGGAAGCGCGCAGCAGCTGCTGGCCGATGTGCTGCTCCTGGTCAACCTCGCCGATCGCGGCGAGCAGCCGCACGTGCTCGAAAGGCGGCTGCGCCGATCGAATCGGCAGGACCTGCCGCCGTGCATTACCCACTACCGCGAGGCCCTCGAACCCAGCCTCACGGTCGGCACCGCCGCGCCGCTCGTGCCAGGAAGCAGCTGCGTCGACGGCTGCGCCTTCGAGCTCTGCCCGTACCCGCCGAAGGGCGTGCAGCCGCGGGTCGAGATGAGCGAGGCGTTCTGCCGTCGTCAGCAGACGCTGCTGACCCGCAGCGCGCGGCATCCGCAGAGCCAGCAGGCGCCGTGGCAGCAGATGAAAGCGGCGCAGCTCAACCGGTTCTGGGTCGAGATGGCCGACCGGGCCCGCGGGTCACGGCCGAGCTCATCGCAGACCAGCCGCCCTCGCGGTCGCTAGCGGCTGTCTATAGTCGGTCGGGAAGTGGCGGCGACCGGTGCGGAGGTGGGCACGTGAAAGGGGCCGAGGCCGTCGTCCGGACGCTGGCGGACTGCGGCGTGACCACGTGCTTTGCCAATCCCGGCACGTCGGAGATGCACTTTGTCGCCGCGCTGGATACGGTGCCGGAACTGCACGGGGTGCTGTGCCTGTTCGAGGGCGTGGCCACTGGCGCCGCGGACGGTTACGGCCGGATGACTGGCCGGCCGGCCGCCGCGCTGCTGCACCTGGGACCCGGGCTGGGCAACGGGCTGGCTAACCTGCACAACGCCCGCCGGGCCCGGACGCCGGTGCTGGCGATCGTCGGCGATCACGCGACGTACCACAGCCGGTATGACGCGCCGCTGGAGTCCGACATCGACGCGCTCGCCCGGTCGGTGTCCGGCTGGGTCCGGCGCTCAGCTCGCAGCGCGGACGCCGGTGCCGACGCCGCAGCCGCGGTGGCCGCTGCGCTGACCCCGCCTGGCCAGGTCGCGACGCTCATCCTGCCCGCCGACGTCACATGGACCGACGACGGCGTGACGGCCGCGCCAGTGACGGCCAGGCCGGCCGCGCCGGTCCCGGCCATCGTCGTTGAGGAGGCCTACGGCGCGGTGTGCGGGGCGGGCTCGACCGGTCGCTCCGGCGAGACTGCTGTCATCCTGCTCGGCGGCGCCGGACTCACCCGACCAGCCCTGGAGGCCGCGAGCCGGATCGCGTCGGCGACCGGGGCACGCATGATGGCCGAGACGTTCCCCGCTCGGATGGAACGAGGCGCGGGCGTTCCGTCGGTGCCGCGGCTGGCTTACCTGGTCGAGCAAGCAGCCGCGCAGCTGGCCGGCACGCTGCATCTGATCCTGGCGGGGGCGCGCGCGCCGGTGTCGTTCTTCGCCTACCCGGGCAAGCCGAGCACGCCGGTGCCCGATGGCTGCCAGGTGCACGTACTGGCGGAACCCGGCGACGACGTGCCTGGCGCGCTGACGGCGCTCGCGGATCTGGCGGCGCCGGCCACCGCGCCGGTGCCGCAGCAGGCAGCCCGGCCGGAAATACCCGACGGAGAGCTGACCGCCGAGTCCGCCGCCGCGGCGATCGGCGCACTGCTGCCGGAGGGCGCCATCGTCTGCGACGAGGCGAATACCTCCGGGCTGTGGCTGCCGGGCGCCACCGCCGGCGCGCCGTCGCATGACTGGCTGAGCCTCACCGGAGGCGCGATCGGGCAGGGGCTGCCGGTTGCGGCCGGCGCCGCGATCGCCTGCCCCGGCCGCCCGGTCCTCGCTCTGGAGGCGGACGGCAGCGCCATGTACACGGTGTCGGCGCTGTGGACGTACGCGCGCGAGGAGCTCGACGTCACGACCGTCATCTTCAGCAACCGCTCGTACGCGGTGCTGAGCATGGAGCTCGAGCGAACTGGGGCCGCCGCCGGACCGACCGCGCGCAGCCTGCTCGACCTGTCCAGGCCGGACATCGACTTCACCGCCTTTGCCACCGGAATGGGGGTGCCGGCCAGCCGGGCCCTTACCGCGGGCGAATTTGCCGGTCAGCTCCAGCGCGCCCTCGCCGAGCCGGGGCCGCATCTGATCGAGCTCGCGCTGGGCGGGCGCCGCTAGTCACGTGTCGGCGTGCCCCGGCCGGAGGGCAAGCTGGTATCCATGGCGGGCGAGCCGGAGCCGATGGCCGAGGTCAGCGTCGCGCCGGAGCTGGCGCTGTTCCTGCGGCCTGGCCGGCGCGGCGCGCCAGTGATGGTGCGGTGCGACGGCGTGTCCACTCTGGGCCACGTAGTGCAGTCGCTCGGCGTGCCGCTGACCGAGGTCGGCGCCCTGGTCGTGAACGGCCGCCCGGAGCAGCCACGGTACCGGCCGGCGCGCGGAGATCTCGTGCACGTGCTCGCGCCGGATCGCCCGCAGCTCGTCGACCAGCCGCGATTCCTCCTGGACGTGCATCTGGGCACGCTGGCGCGGCGGCTGCGGCTGGTGGGGGTGGACGCTGCCTACGAGCGGGAGGCCGACGACGACGACCTGATCGAGCGCGCCAACGCCACCCGCCGGGTGCTGCTGACGCAAGATCGCGGGCTGCTGCGGCGCCGGAGCCTCTGGCGCGGCGCCTACGTGCGGGGAG
Organism: Streptosporangiaceae bacterium; assembly: GCA_030041275.1. Taxonomy (GTDB): domain Bacteria; phylum Actinomycetota; class Actinomycetes; order Streptosporangiales; family Streptosporangiaceae; genus JAJYUU01. The sequence goes on along the minus strand of JASHOE010000190.1, from coordinate 18,775 downwards.
CTCAGCCGGACGAGCAGTTCGCGGACGTGCTGAGCCGGTTCGCGCCGCCGCTCGCCCCGTGGACGCGGTGCAGCGCCTGCAACGGGCCGCTCGCACCCGCGGCGAAGGCCGACGTGGCGGCGCTGCTCAAGCCCGGCACCCGGCGAACGTATGAGACGTTCGCGCGCTGCGGGGGCTGCGGCCGGGTGTACTGGCGTGGTGCCCACGGGAAGCGCCTGCAGGCGGCCGTCGACAGCGCTGTCCGGATCGTCGCGGGGGCTGGTCGGGCGTGATGCGGGCACTGCCCGGCCAGGACCGGGACCGGGGGCGTCACCTTTCGGTCGGATGCTAGTCCGACTATTTCGGTAACGGCATGCGGTGCGATGCTAATTGCTGACTGATCATGGCTCAGGCATTATGAGCGGAACGGCTGCTCCGTGGGGGGAACGGCCTCTTGACTGCCGAACGTGAGCTTTCGGTGGCGGGGGAGTTATGGAAGCCAAGCGCACGCTCAGGCATCAGCTGGAGATCATCGCTATCTACCTGGTTTGCACCGCCGCCTTCCTCACGATCGCGCTGATCCTGCGCTTCAAGGCCTTTCCCCCGGCCGTTCCTCCAGGCCAGGCGTTTGTCGTGGCCTTTACCGAGGACGAGGCAGCCAGGGTTCTCCTGACGGTGCACGTCGATCCCGATAAACCGTGGTACGACACCGTCTCCGTGGATGCCAAGCGCACGTCCACCGCTGTCGGCTCGGACCGATGGCTCCTCGTCATCCAATGCCCGGCTGTTAAGTCAGCCCTGAATGAGAGCCTGCTCTACACCGAGGCGGTCGGCTCGCAGCCGGCGTCGGCGATACCAGTCACGATGCATACCGGCATGGGGCAGAAGAGTTACCGGCTGGGATGCTTCAAGCACTCAAGTACCAACGGCAGCATCGCGAGCGTGGTGCTGCCGGGGCTGGAAACCGATCAGTCGATCTCGGCCATTCAGACTCCCCCGACGGTGTACCTGGCGCAGCTTCCGACGCTGCCGCTCGACGTGATTCAGGTCTTCCACGGCTGCCCGCCGCCGACCCCGCCGGGCTCTAGCTCGCCGGCCGGCGCGTCGTCGCCAAGTACGCCGCCAACCTCCTCGGCGAGCGGCGCACCGACCGTCGCGGCGTCGGCCGCTGCCGTCAGTCCCGGCTGTAGCAGTCAGACCCGGTGGCGAACACTTCCGGTCGTCTACTACCTGCCTGCGTCGATGCAGACGCGCGAGGTACTCAAGTACGTGAATCTGTCCGGCTACCAGACCGAGTCGATGTTCCCCGTGCCGCAGATCACCGCCGAGAACGGCGGCACCGGGCAGAACGCGGAGGAGCAGTACACCTGGAATGGGTTGTCGAGCCTCAGCCCGACGCTGCTGGTGAGCAACTACGCCCAGGCGCAGTCGGACAACCGGTACACCTTCAACGCCGGGGTCTTCTTCGGTCTCTGCGGCGCAACCGGTGTCGCTCTGTTCGAGAAGCTCTGGGGCCTTCGCGACCTGCGCCGCAAACGGGATGAAGATCAGCCGCAGCAGGGCGCGGCTGAAACTCCCGCGCCGGTTTGAGCACCGGCAGGTGCCGGCGCTTGACCGTCACCAGCCGGAGCGGGCTGAACTAGCGGTGCCAGGTGTCGTCGTGCCAGGTGGAGCGATCCCACGGGTCGCCGGAGCCCGGCCGGCTCCGGCCGCGGCCGCGGCGCCGGACCCGCGCGGCGGTAAAGATCCCGGCGATGCACAGGACCAGCCAGGCCAGCAGCGCGACCTTGAGGAAGGCGAAGAAGGCCCAGCCGCCGCCTCCGAGGATGAACAGGAGGAACAGCATGAGCATCGCCACCGGCAGCAGCCGTGGTCCGCGCCGGTAGTACGCCGGACGCGGGAAAGGCGGCGGCGGCACCGGCCCGGACTGCGGTCCGAACGGCCCCTGCTGCGGTCCGAACTGTCCCGGCTCGGGCAGGTCCGCCATGATCGGGCGCAGATCGCCGAAGGTCTTGGCGTTCAGCGTGGCCGTGATCCGCTCGTCGAGCTCGTCCTGGGTGAGTCGACCCTCGGCGAAGTGCTCGCGCAGCCGGGAAGTGACGCGTTCGCGGTCGGCGTCAGAAATCCGGATGTTGTCGTACATCATCAGCTGCCCCCCGTCAGCTAGTCCTGCTCGTCCTCATCGGCGTCCTCGTCAGCGGCGAGGATCCGGTAAAGCTCACGCCTGGTCCGCTCGAGCAGCCGCTCTGCGGCCGTGACCTGCGAGGCCGTCCCCGCGTGCGCCAGCTGGACGATGCCGCTGCCCAGTCTCGCCGCGGCGGCGAACAGGCTCGGCAGCTGCCACGCCTCCTGCTGCTCAGATGATTCCCATGCCCCGCGGGCCATCTCCGGGTTCTCAGCAACATATTCCCGCCCGGCGTCCGTGAGAGCAAACGTGCGCTTGCCCCCGGTCTCTTCCGCCGAGATCAGGCCCTCATCCGCGAGCTGGGAAAGCGCGGGGTAGACGGCGCCCGGGCTCGGGCGCCACGCGCCCCCGCTGCGCTCCTCGATGTCGGACATGATCTGGTAGCCGTTGCGCGGCCCCTCCCGCAGCAGGGCCAGGATCGCCGCGCGGACGTCGCCGCGACTAGCCTTCTGGCCTCTGCCCGGACCTGGCGCCGGCGGCGGGCCTGGCCACCACGCCCCCCTGGTCCCGAAGAAGCCCCCACCCCAGTGGCCTGGCCCCTTCGGCCCGCCGAATGGCCCCCGGTCCCACGGCCCCGCCTGGTGCTCGCTGGCGGCCATCCCCCGGATGCCCCGGCGAATCTGGGCGAAGAACTCAGCAGCGCACTTGGACAGGTCAAACAGCCCGGCATCGAAGTCGCAGGCCCCTGCTGCTCCCGCCGACATCTCCCTCGCCACCTCTCGCGATACGGTCACGATATATCGACAGAGTACGTCACCGTGTCGCCCTGCACAAGTCATAACTCGATCGGCACGGGCCGCGTTCCCCGTCGCCTCGGCGCGGTGGATCCGGGCATTGCAGCACCGCGGCGGTCCGTGTTGTCGCCCGGTTCGCCAGCGGGCCGCGCGGGTATCTGACACGCCACGGTCGCTGCGGTCGGGGGGTGCGATGAGACCGGAGACCAGTCGTTATCTCCGGGGAACCAAACCTGGCGAAGAACCGGTGACGATTCACGCCGCCGTGCTCCACGGGGAGGGCGAGCACATCGCGCTGTGTGACAGCCGGTCAGTCAGGCCTCTGCCGGGACGCTTCGACCCCGCTGACCCCGCGTCGTGCCCGCTTTGCCGCTCGCTCGCGGCGTGAGCCTCTGCGAGCCCCGGAGCCGGCCAGCTGCGTACGCGCCTACGCCCCCGGAGCGGCCAGCCGCGTCAGTCGCGGCCGCGACGCGCAATCCAGGTGAGCCTCGCTGGCGGCACGTCAGCAAGCACGAATCCGGGCGCGTCTCTTCACGGCAGGCATATCACAGTGAGTGCCATTCCTGTTACTGTCAGTGGTTGAGATCTGCTGCCGGCCGAGTTACGGGGGTGCTCCGCCGGGAACCCAGCGGATCCGCTTGATGTCCATAACGTCGCGGGCGAGACGGATTCCTGACGGGGGAACTGTGGTCACAGGGTGGTTGCTGGACGCCGAGGCCGTTGCTGACGATTTGTCTGCGGGTGCCGCGCGGCGCCTCTCCGATGTCGCGGTGTACCGGCAAGCCGTCGCTGACGTTGTCGCAGAGTTAACCGGGCGAGGGCGCGTCCCGAGTGTGGCGATGGCCGAGCGCGTGCTGGACCGGCGGCTGCGCGAGGCCGACTTCACGGTAGTGCTGTCCGCGACGCCGTCCGGACCGGATGCGGCGATCCAGCGGATTCTGCGCGACGTGCGGAGTTACCGCCGCCGCTCGCAAAACTCCGCCAACGACCTCGCGGCGATGATCCGCATTACCCTGCTCACCCAGATCGACGTGCTGTGGTGGGGTCACGTGCCGCCCTACAAGACGGACGCGGACGTGTTCGCCACTCCGAATCTGCTCGACCTGGACGCGCTGCGGCGGGACGGCAAGGTCGCATTCAATTACCGGCGGCAGGCCACGTCACTGCTCGGCCGTGCGGTCCGCACCGCCGAGCGGGCCGCCGCGCCTGGCCACGCGCCCGCGACCGTCGGGCTGCGGTTCGCGTGCGCCAGGGCCGAGCTGATCGTGCTGCTCAACCAGATCGCGGCCGACTTTGCCAGGCTCGCGCCGCCCGGCACACCCCGGCTGTGGGTGACCAGTGTCGCCCGCAGCGTCGCGTACCAGCGGCAGTTGCGCTCTCTCGGCTACGCCGCCCTGCTGCCCAGCGCGCACTGCGTCGGGTACGCGGCCGACGTCGAGATGACCTGGTTCCGCCAGTTCGAAGCAGACCACGCGCTGCGGGCAGTGCTGATCGCGCACCAGCGCGACGGCGACGTGAATGTCATCGACGAGGGCCAGGCGTGGCACGTGTGCGTACGGCCGGGGGCCGGGCGGGCGCTCCGGCTGATTCCCCGGCAGCGCTGAGGTCAGCCCAGCTGGAAGTCGGCGAAGTCGAAGCCAGGGGCGACGACGCAACTGACCAGGACCGGCTCGGGGCCGGCGGGTGCCGCGCTCTGCCAGGTCCCGCCGGGAACGACGGCCTGCGGTTGCTGGCCCTCGCTGACCGCGGCACCGAGCAGCACCACGCTGGCCTCGCCTGGCCTGGCGGCCGATCCGCCCACGCGCAGCGCCAGCGGGCCGCCGGAATGCCACAACCACAACTCGTCGGAGCGCACGAGGTGCCAGGCGGACTCCTCACCTGGGCAGAGCAAGAAATAGATGGCGGTCGCGACGCTGCGCTCGCCGTCGTAACCGGTCGGCGAGAACGTGACCGTGGAGCGCCACGTCTCGCGGAACCAGCCCCCTTCTGGATGCGGCTGGAGGTCGAGCTGGTCGGCGAGTGGCGGCCGCTGCGTCATCGATCGGATCCGCCGGATCGGCGTCCGGCGGGCCGGCAGCGCGGCTGGCAGCCCTTGGCCAGCGCTCGCGGGGTCACTAGCAGCTCAGGTCCTGACTGGCGGACGCAGCGGGCCCGCCGGCCGTGACCGTCATGCTGACGGGCTGTCCGCAGGCAGCCGAGCCGCTGAGGGTGATGAACAGCGTGCCGGACGCTTGCTGGCCGCCCGCGAGCGGGCCGTGGGTGCAGGTGGCGCCCGTGCCGGTCGGCTGGCAGGACCAGCCGCCCCGGCCGAAGGCCACCGAGCTCGTGCTGTCTGCGTTGCCGCCGTGGTGTGAGCCGCCGCCCTGGCCACCCGGTCCGCCGCCGCCGAACATGGAGCTGCCCGCGGGCAGGCTGATCGAGACCGTCACCGTGCCGGTCGTCGCCGAGCCCGTGTTCGCCACCTGGAACTCGACCTGAGCGACGTTTCCGAACGCCTGCCCGCCGGTGACGTCGAGGCTCGCGCTCAGGTTGGTCGAGGGCGGCGGCGCCGCTGCGGCCGGTATCACGACCGGGCTCGGCGGCGGTGACAGTGACGGTGACGGAGATGGCGCAGCGCTCGGTGCGGGTGACTGCGCCGCGCTGGGCGAAGTCGCCACGGCCGGGCTGCGAGCGGGCCCGCCGGCGCTCGTCGGCGCGGCGCCGCCACCGCTGTTGATGAAGATGACCAGGACAACGACGGCCACGATTGCGAGAACCCCGAGCGCGGCCAGGCCGTGGGCGGGCCGTGGTTTGCGCCAGGGGCGCCGAACGGCCCGCAGCACCGCGGTGGAGGCGGACTGGCCGCCCGCGATCAGGCCGCCGACAGCAGCCTGTCCGCTGGCGACCGCTGCCTGTGCGACATGCCGGCCGGCGCCGGCGCCCAGCAGCGGTCCGCTGTCGCTCGGTCCGAACAGGTAAGCCGCTGCCGCGTGACCGAGGACCAGGGGAGCGATAACGGTCCGCAGTGCGCCGCCCATGTCACTGAGTTCGGCATAAACCGCCTGGCACTCGTCGCAGCTGTCGAGATGCGCCGACACCGTCGCCGCGTCGCCGAGTGACTGCGGGTCGCGGACGTACGGGTCGAGCCGCGCCGCGACCAACCTGCACTCGGGCTGGTTGATCGCGGAGAGATGCTGCTGCAGGTATGCCTGGCGCAGGCCATCGATGGCCCGTCGGTTGAGGGCCGCTACGCCGTTGCGGGTCAGGCCCAACAGTGGCGCGACGTCGGCTGGGCGGGCCTGCTCCACGTGCGCGTGCCACAACACGGCTCGCCACCGCTCCGGCAGCGACAAGTACGCGCGCGCCATCAGAGCCGTCTCCAGGCCGGCCATGGTCGGTTCGACGAACGGCTCACCCGGCTCTGGCAACTGGCGACCGTCTGTGCTGTCCCATCGGGGTTGGCCGGTGAGCCGGTAGTAGCACACCCGGCGCAGGGCCGTCAGCACGTAAGGACGAACCGCGTTGGAGGGCCCGCCGCCCCGTCGGGTTACGTCGAGCACCCAGGCGAAGGCCTCCGCTACCACCTCGTCGACGTCGTACGGCGATGCGACCAGATGGCGAGCCAGTCGCCGCGCGGCAGCCTCGTGTCGCGCCTGCAGCACGCCGAATGCCTCGGAGTCGTCGGCGCGGACCATGTTCAGCAGCCGGGCATCATCCGCGTCGTGCACGGCAGAGATGGGCTCTGTCACTGGCGCGCCTCCCCTGCTTTCTTCGCGCAACCCGAGCCGCACAAGAATCATCACTGTTCTCGCGTCGGTGTGCGACTCATTCGGCCGCACTTCAGCGGCGTTGGGCGAAGAGAATGCCCGCGAGTTCCGGGCATCTAGCGCGCGGAGGCCGGAACCGGATGGAAACACCCGGCGGGCTGCGCCGGCCTATGCCGTGGGACTGACCGCGCCAAGGGCGTCGGCGGCGCCGGGCGACGTCTGGCGCCCGTGCCGAGCGGGCCGCCGTGTCGCACGCCTGCAGAAGAGCGCGCCGTGTCGGCCGCGCCGTCACGCCTTCGATGCGGCCTTGGCGAAGTATCCGGCGGCCGCAAGCAGGAGCAGGCCCACCACAAGGGTCACGGCAAGGCGGATGTCGTGGATGCCGTGATGCACGCTGCCGGAAAGGAAGTGGATGTGGTTCGCCGTGCCGGTGATGTAGAGGACCGCCACGACGAGGGCGAGGATGCCGAGTATCCCGAGCACGGCGACGATGGCCCACTGGGCGGCCGGCCGGCGTGGTGCCGCCGTGGTGGTGCCCTGGTGGGCCCTCTGCTCGCCCTGGTCTACCTGCGCCTCGTGGGACACCTGCCCGCCCCGGGTCATCTGGCCGCCCTGGGTTACCTGGCCGCCCTGGGTTACCTGGCCGCCCTGGGTCATCTGCTCCTCCTGGGTCATCTGCTCCTCCTGGCTCATCTGCTCCTCCTGGTCATGACAGCCGGGCTCTGGGCGCATCGATGGACGCCTGGCCAGCGGGGCGCGACGGTGCCGGAGCCGAATGGCGACTCGAATACCACTGAGCACTCCGCGATCAGATATCAGCTGAAATTGATTGAATTCGCGGCCCCCGGCCGCGACGCCCCCGCAAACGTGATTACCGCGGATCGCCGCGTGGGTAACCCGCCTCAGCGATCGCGGACCACGGTTATCCAGCCCGCCTGCAGCAAGACGCGCAGGCCCCGGCTGAGCGACATCACCGTGTCGTCCTGCCGACGCTGGCCGGAGCAGTCATAGCGTACGGTACGCGGCCGGACACTCAGCGTTGCCGGCCCCCTTCTGAACAGCGGACACGTCCCTCGCCGCCCGCGGTGCGGGTGACGTCGTCACTCAGTCCCCGGCGTCGGCCAGTTCCGCGATCACATCGGCGTGGCATGGCATCGGCGCGCACCAGCAGCCGATCCGCCTGCCCCGCAGCGCCGGCAACAGCGCTAGCAAGTCGGCCCGGCCGAGCAGGTGCTCGCGGTACCGGGCGACGACCTCAGCTGGCGTTCCGTCGCGGCCCGGTCGGTACGGATTGGCCAGCGGGGAGCCAGCGAGACGCCAGCCGCCGCGATACAGCGCGCGGCCCACGTACACGACGTCGGCGAACGCGGGGTTGTCGCGGTGCCCGCTGAGGTTCACCACGGTCGTTACTGCGCTCACCACGTCATCATCGCGCGCCAGCGGCTGGCTCGGTTCGTCCGCGCAGTAGCGTTCGCCCGATGTGTCCGGTTAACCTGAGAGCAGCATGCGGTTGCGCCTAGGGTTCCGCGCCGTTCCCCGCCAATGAGCAGCCGACAACGAGGGGAATGGCGGACTGGACCGAGCGGCGCCAGGACCCTGCCGCGAGCGCTCGCCGGTGCGAGGACGGCCGACACGGCCACGCCGGCGCCGCGACCGGCAGGCGAACACCTGACGGGAGAAAAGCCCCGAGGGCTCGTGTCGGCATGCCCGGAAACGGGCCGCAGAAGGAGCCCCGGTGGAACCGCATCTCACCCCCGCCGTCATCGTCGCCGTCATCGGCGCTGGCGCGCTGCACGCCTGCTGGAACGCGATCGCCAAGCAGGTAACTGACCGGCTTGTGGCGTTCGCCTGGATCGCGATCTCGTCCATGACCATCGGCGGTCTCGTGCTGGCCTTCGCCGGGCTGCCGGCCAGCCAGGCTGTCCCGTACGCGATCGCGTCGGCCATTATTCACATCGGCTACAACCTGGGCCTGATGAACTCCTACCGACTGGGTGCGTTCAACCAGACCTATCCCATCGCGCGCGGCACCTCGCCCCTAGTGGTCGCCGTCGGCGCGTACTTCCTCGCCGGGGAGCATCTGGGGGCGGCCGCGCTGATCGGCATCGCCACGCTGGCGGCGGGCCTGATGAGCCTGGCCCTTTCCGCCGGCCGCCTCACGAGGCAAGACCTGCCCGCCGTGGGCGCGGCAGTGCTGACCGGCCTCACCATCGCCGCGTACACGATCGCTGACGGCCTCGGCGTGCGGCACTCGCACGATCCGTTCGCTTACACGGCGCTGCTGTTCGTCCTGCAGGGACCGCCCATGCTGGTGGCCGCGCTCGCTCGCCGGCCGCTGACGGCGTGGCGGGACACCGCGACGATCCGGCGCGGTGTCGCTGCCGGGCTGCTGAGCACCGTGGCGTACGGGATCGTCCTGTGGGCGCAGACTCGGGCGCCGCTCGCCGAGGTCGCGGCGATCCGCGAGACGAGCGTGGTGTTCGCGGCACTGATCGGGGTGTCCCTGCTTGGCGAGGACTTCGGCCGTCGGCGCGTCGTGGCGGCTGTCGTGATAGCCACCGGCATCGTGCTGATCGCGCTCTAAAAGTAGCCGCACTCGCCGTTCACGCCGGCGCCCGGCGGTCGGGGCTCACCCGGTTTGCGTAACGTTGGCTGCGACTATCTGGCCGTTCTGCACCGTGTCGGTGCCCGTGTAGGTCTGGACCTGCCCGGTGCACGTGTTCGTGGCAGCCAGATCAAAGCTGACCTGGTTGCCACTCGTGCCGAGGTCGGTGAGCTGCTGGGAACCGGTGCAGGCAAATCCGCTGACGAACTGCTGGTAGCTCTGGCCGGTCGTGGCGCCGCTACCGATCAGCGTCCAGGCTTGCGCGTAATTGCCGGACTCGATGTCCGCGTAGTAGGTCGACACGACGGCCCAGGGGCTGGTCACGTTCTGCACCGGCGGCGTGGCCTGCGGGTTCGCGGTGCCCGGACTCGTCGGCGTCGTCGGCGACGGCGCGGACGACTTCGGCGCGGAGGTGCTGGGCGGCGCGGCGTTCGTGACGGTGCTGCACGCGGCCAGGCCCAGGCCCACGGCCGCCGCCGCCGTGGCCGTTGCAACGAAGATTCGCATGGCCCACCTGCCTCAGCCTCGGGCCGAACCAGGACGAGCCAGGACAGGTCAACCATGACCCCCTGGCGACGGGCAGGCATAGACCCGAGCCGGTCTCGCTGCTTTGCCAGGAATTCAACCCACAGTAGTCAAGGGCCTACCAAGCGTGGTGCCGGGGTAGCCCTGGCGGCGCTCAGGCGGGACGCGACTGCTCGCTGCGCTGAGATCACCAGCGGCCGCGGTGGACCACCTCGTCGAAGGGCCGCCGCTTGGGGCTGCGCACCGGCGTGAGCGGCCTGCTGGCCGGATACCCGAGCGAGAGCAAAATGGCCCAGTCCCGGTCAGCGGGCAGGCCGAGCACCTGCCGCGCCAGCGTCATGTCGGCGACGCCGGCGTGGCAGCTGCCGATGCCGAGATCAGCGGCCGCGAGTTCCATGCTCATCGCGGCCTGACCGAGGTCGAACTGAGCGCGGCGGAACGGGTTGTCAGCGGTGGGCCCGACGATGGCGATCGTGGCCGCCGACTGGGCGACGTGGTAAGCGCCTGAGAAGACCCGCGACAGCTCCGCGAGCTGGGCCCGGTCGGTGACGAGCACGAAGTCCCAGGGCTGCCAGTTTTGCGAGGAGGGCGTGCGGCGCCCGGCTTCCAGGATCCGGTCGAGATCCGCGGCCGGGATGGGGCGGTCCGCGAAATCCCGGACGTTGCGGCGCGAGGTGATGGCATCCCAGGTCTGCATGCCGCGGAGATTACCGCCCGAGCAACCCCAGCCAGCGGCGAACAACGTCATGGTCAAGAAGGAATGCGATGCACAGGACCACGCCGGTGCCGACCGCGGCGCCGCCGACGGTGTCGGTGAAGTAGTGGAAATCGAGCCCGATCATTGCCAGACCCACCACGCAGGACACGACGACGGCTGCCGCCACCGCGCAGCCGCGCAGTAGCGGCCGCGGGCGCCCGGACCTTGGGTTGAGCAGCACCACCGCCAGCGCCGTCGAGAGCGCGAACAGAACGGTCGTGTGGCCGCTCGGGTACGTCAGGAAGTGGCTGGCCGTGATCGTGCGGTGCACCAGATGCTTGAGGACTGCCTCAGTCAGCACTGAGGCGAGCAGCACCCCGGCCACCGCGAGCAGGGCGCCGGAGAGCCGGCGGACGGCGAGGCAGCCGATCGCCAGCACGGCGGTCAGGGCCGTCACGGCCGTCAGGTCGCCGAGGTAGCTGATCCGCTCGAGCGTGCCGGACGAAACGTGCAAGCCCATGACCCAGGAGTCGACGGCGTGATCGATGGCCGAGCCGTGGCTCTGGTGGGCGAACAGGGCGCCGAGCACGGCGACCAGTGCGAAGCAGCACAGGGTGATCACCGCGGCCGGGCGGCGGGCGCGCGCGGGCAGTAGCGGCGCCGCCAGCTGGCCGCGCTGCAGCGCCCAGCGCCGACGCTGGGTCGTGTCGGTCGCGACGGCTACCTGGTCCTTTGCTTCCATGCCCGTCATAGGCTAGCTGAGCCTGGCCCCGGTGCCACCAGCAGCGATCCGGGTTGAACCGCGGAGTATGCGGGTAGCAATTGCGACGCCCGCACAATGGAGCCGCCCGGCTCTGCGGGTGAAAGTGTGGGCAAACCAACACGTGTGCCCGCAACCCAGGGGGTCACACATCGGGGGAGTGACACAAAGATGGACCTGGTCGTGGTCTTCCTCGTGATCTGCGCCATTGCCTGGCTGCGCAAAGGCTGGGCCTTAGCAACGCTGCAGGGCCCTGCGGCCAGGAAAGCTAGCTGCGCCTGATCGCGGCGAGCCAGGCCTGAACCTGCGTCGTGCCGCCGATTGGATTGATCTCGAAAGCATCCGCAGAGATCGACTCGACGGCCCACCCGTCGTGGAACGCGCTGCGCAATTCATCGGCGCGGACACGGCGCGGGCCCCAATCGCCTGGCTGCTGGTCGCTGAAGCACATCAGGTAGCAGCTACCGCCGGGCCGTAGCACCGCCGCGAGGCTCGCCACGTAGCGAGCCCGGTCGTCGTCGCCAAACACGTGGAACACGCCGCTGTCGATGACGGTGTCCACGTTGAGGCCGAGCTGGCCGAGGTCGAGTGCGTCAGCGACCTCAAAACGCACGGCGAGGCCGCGGTGGGCGGCTTTGGCGCGCGCTCGTTTGATGGCGGTCGGCGCGACATCGATCCCGGTGACGTCCGCACCTCGGCTGGCGGCGAGCAGCGCGTTCTCGCCCGTGCCGCACCCGCTGTCGAGCAGGCGCCCGGCTAGCCGGCCCTCGTCGGCGAGCCGGACGAACGCGGGCTGCGGCCTCCCGATATCCCACGGCGCGGGATCGTCCGTGGTGTAGGACTCGTCCCACGGCGGATGTGGGCGCTCATGATGCTGGTCCGCTGTCACCGGTCATACCTCCACAGAGCTTCCGGCTTCGGGGTCTCTAGTCTCGCGCGGTGGGCATGCGCGTGGCGGCCGGGGCCGCAAGGGGCGGGCTCCTTGCGGCCCCGGCCAGCCCCCGGCCGTGGTTCCCTTAGCTGTCATGGAGACCAAGCTGACCCTCGTGGTGCGGGCCGACCTGGGTATGGGACGCGGCAAGATCGCGGCGCAGGCCGCGCACGCCGCTGTGGCGGCGGCGCTCGCGAGCGCCGGCACACCGGACTTCCTGGCCTGGCTCCGGAACGGCCAGCCCAAGGTGGTGCTCCGGGTCAGCAGCGAGGACCAGCTGCGCGAGGTCGCCGCGCATGCCGCGTCGGCCGGGCTGCCAGTGCAGGTGATCCACGATGCGGGCCGCACGCAGGTCGCCGAGGGGACGCCAACCTGCGCCGCCGTCGGACCGGCGGCGGCGGACCGGATCGACGCCATCACCAGCGAGCTGGCGCTGCTCTGACGATCAAGCCGCAGGTCGTACCCAGGTCCGCCGACCGGAGGCCCAGCCGATGACCAGTCGTCGGCCCAGCCTCGACCGGGGGCTGAGCCGGGTCAGGAGCCTGACCTGTCCTAGCTGGCGACCGGCCGCCACTAGCCGGCGCGGCGACCACCTGAGATGGTGTCTTTATGAGCGATCAGCCCGACGCGGCGGAGCGAATTCTGGCAGCCGTCAACGCCATGGCAGATGCGGCCAGCAAGGCGCTGGCGGACCTCGGCGAGCAGTTCAAGCCGGTCATGCAGACAATGCGCCGGCTGGCGGCCGACCCGCTGGTACAGGCCGAGGTGCATCGCCGCCAGGTCATGCGCGCGCTGGGCTTTCCCGTCCCTCGCGGCTGCCACTGCGCGTGCGCGGATGCGCATCCAGGAACGCGCGTCTGCGACGGCGAGCCGGTAACGACGACCCTCCGGCGCTTCGAGCTGCTGGGTGAAGTCCAGCTCCAGGTGCCGACGTGCGCGCCGTGCGCGGCCGAGCTGATGGCGCAGACGCGATGACCGCCGCCTCGCTGGCGTTTCGGCGGGCGTAGGTCGCGCCTGCTGATCAGGCCCGGGCCAGAACCCTGGCGGTTCCGGACAGCCTGTCGTTGACCACGTCGGGGTCGAAGCGTTCCGGATCGAACTCGGCGGCCGAGGACACTCCGAGCCACGTCAGTCTGGCCTGGTGGTCCTCGTGGTGCGGGTCGGACAGCACCCTCAGCATCCGGTTATAGCCCGAGATGCCGCCGCAGTCTTCCGGGGGGCAGGCTCGCTTCCCCGCGGTGCAGCGCGGATACGCGACGCCCGGCTCGGCAGGGTGAACTGCCTCGACGCTGACGACGTGCCGCCAGCTGTCGCCGAAGTCGTACTCGTACTCGAAGTGATCGCCCGGCCAGTCGGCTACCGAGGACAGTCGCCTGCTGGCGTCGCTGCGGACGTCGGGCTCGTCGGGATCTCGGATCCCGAACTGACCGGCCGTTGTGTCGAAGACATGCAGGTGCAAGTCCTGCCAGCCGAAGCCGGCCTGGATCACGCCATGCAGCCGCCGCAGGCTGATGTCCGACGGCACCTCGAACCGCCGCCAGACTGGCGGCTTGCTCCCGCGAAGCGTCACCTTGATCCGGTGAATGTTACGCGGGGACCGCGTTCTCGCGGCGCTCGTGTTCGGCTCGGGCCGGGCCGCGCTGGTCGCCGGCAGCAGTGTCACCCGGGCCCGCAGCAGTTCCAGGTAGTCCGCGACGTGCTCGGCCTGAGCTGACTCAGCAGGGCACACCGGTCTAGCCAGCGCCTCGGTGATGACCGTGCGGGCCGCGACGCCGGTGTAGTCGCGGTAGCGAACCTCTGGATCCTGGCCAGCCGCACGATACTGCGCGCGGAGTTGCTCAGAGTAGTCACAGACGAAGACGTCCTTCAGGCCGCCGCCCGCCACGAAATCGATAACCACCACGATCGCATGGTGGTGACGGCCATAAGCGAAGGGCAGCACCAGCGACAGCTGCTCTCCGTAGATGTCCTCATAGCCGAAGCACCGCCGCGGCTTCGGGGCGCCTAGCCCGCTGGCCCACGGCATATCCGCGGCGCCTGCGGCGGTCATCCGGTTGGCCGCCGCCGAGGCGGCAGCCCGCACCGCCGGAGGACTGACGGCCCCGAGCGCCCGCAGCATCGCGAACGCTTCGCCCCGCCGGTCGCCCGCGACATTCTCGACGAGCGCGAGCAGCGGCGTGACCACGTCCGCTCCCGGCGGTGACCAGCGGCGCATCTCGGCGACGAACTGGCTGCCGGCCAGTTCCGCAGTGAGCTGGTCGCAGCCAGGCTCCAGCAGTGGCGCGAACCATGACAGGACGCCGTCGACCGAGCGATCGACGCCCGGCATGAGGCCGGCCGCGACGAGCGAGTCGAGCGCGTCGTCGGCGGTGCTGGCGCCATCGATCATCAGGACGGCCTCGGTCGGCTGGTCCGTCGCCACCGCCAGGCGGCGCAGGGCCGCCAGCCGCTTCAGCTCCGCGGTGTCCCACAGCGGCGGCTGAGCGTCGTCGGGTACGGCCACTAGGTGCCGGGCGCGCTTGCCCGGCCCAGGTCGGCGCTGGTTCGCCATGCTCACCATCGTGTCAGCACGGTTGTCGCTTTCGTGCGGCTTCGGGCGGACCGCGAACGTCAGATTCTGGCCTTAGGCTCAGATCCGTGGAGACCCTGACCTTCCTGGTCACCGACATAGAGGGCTCGACAACGCTGCTCCGCCGGCTGGGCGGTGATGGCTATGGCCGGGTGCTCGCCGATCACCACGCGCTGATCCGGTCCGCGCTGGCGCAGCACGGCGGCACCGAGCTGACCATGATGGGCGACGGTTTCTTCGCGGCCTTCTCCGCTCCGCGCGCGAGCGTCGTCGCGGCGCTGGCCATGCAGCTGGCGCTCGATGCGCACCCGTGGCCGGACGCAGAGCGAGTGCGGGTGCGGATGGGGATCCACACCGGCGAAGCCGAGCTGACGCCCGCCGGGCCAGTTGGCCTGGACGTGCACCGCGCAGCCAGGATCGCGGCGGTAGCGCACGGTGGCCAGGTCCTGTTGTCGGAAACGGCAGCCGCGCTGGTCCAGGGCTCGCTGCCGGCCGGCGCGACGCTCCTCGATCTGGGCGTGCACCGGCTGAAGGACCTCGGCAGGCCGGAGCGCATCTTCCAGCTTGCCGCCGAGGGTCTCGCGGCTGAGTTCCCGCCGCTGCGGTCGCTGGGGAACCCGACTCTGCTGAACAACCTGCCCGCCGAGCTGTCGACCTTCATCGGTCGCGAGGACGAGCTCAAGGACATCGGCTCCCTCGTCGAGTCGTGGCGGCTGGTGACGCTGACCGGAGCGGGTGGCAGCGGGAAGACCCGGCTTGGCCTCCAGGTGGCGGCCGACATGCTCGACGGCACCGGGGATGGAGTCTGGCTGGTGGAACTGGCCGGGATTACCGATCCTGGGGCGGTCCCCGCTGCGATTGCCGCGGTGCTCGGCGTGGTCAGCCAGCCGGACAGGTCTGCGCTCGAGACGCTGGTCGACGCCCTGGCGCCCCAGCATCCCCTGATCGTCCTGGACAACTGCGAGCACCTGATCGACGCGTGCGCGAGCACGGCGGCTGCCATCCTGCGCCGCTGCCCGCGGGTGCATTTGCTGGCCACCAGCCGCGAGCCGCTGGGGATCGGCGGAGAGGCCATCTACCGCGTTCCCTCTATGTCGCTGCCTTTCGACGACGATCAGTCAGTCTGGGTCGGCTCGGACGCGGTGTCGCTGTTTGTCGATCGGGCCCGCAAGCAGGGCGTCGATCTCACAGCCGACGAGCAGACCGGTCCCCTCATCGCGTCGATATGCCGCCGACTGGACGGCATGCCGCTGGCCATCGAGCTGGCCGCTGCGCGGTTGTTTTCGGTGTCGCTGCGGGACTTGCGAGACCGGCTCGACCAGCGGTTCCGGCTGCTCACCGGCGGCAGCCGAGTCGCCATGGCGCGGCAGCAGACGTTGCTGGCCACGGTCAGCTGGTCGTATTCACTGCTGGACAGCGCAGAACAGCAACTGCTGCGGCGGCTGGCCGTGTTCCCGGAGAGCTTTGATCTGGCGGCGGCCGAGGCGGCCTGTGGGTTCGGCAGCATCGACAGGCTGGACGTGGTCGAGCTGCTCGGTTCGCTGGTGAACAAGAGCCTCGTGGTCACCGAGCCGTCGGCCCCCGGACTGCGCTACCGGCTGCTGGAGACCATCCGTCAGTTCGCAGGTGACCGGCTGCTGGAGACCGGCGACGACGAGACAGTCGCCGTCAGCGCGGCGCACTGCGCGCACTTCGTGTTTCTGGCGGAGACCGCCCAGCCGCATCTCATGGGTCCTGAGCAAGGCAGCTGGTTCAGAAGCCTCGACAACGACCGCGCGAACTTCTGGCGCGCTGCCGAATGGGCTGCGAGCGCTCCGAACGGCACCAGGCAGGTCCTGCGCCTCTGCGCCGCGCTGCGGCGGTTCTGGCCTTCGCGCGCCCCCGGAGCTGCGCTCGTAGAGCTGCTCGAGCCTGTGCTGGCGCGACCCGATGCCCGGTCTGATCTCCGGCTGTTCCTGGCTGCGGCGATCACGATGAACGACACCGAGCGCGTGATGGGAGTCCAGGAGGGCCTCTGGCGCGGCGCAGAGCTCGTCGAGCTTGCCCGCCAGGTCGGCGAGCCGCGGCTCCTGGTTGAGGCGCTCGGCACGCTGTGCGGGCTGTATTACTTCGTTCGCGAGCCGGAGCAGGGCCTGCCCTTCGGGGCCGAGGCGGTCGAAGTCGCCCGGCGGACCGGTGACGACGTGCTCCTGGCCTCGAGCCTCGTGGGGTACCTCATGTGCCTCGACCTGACGGACCCGGCCGCAGCCAAGCCGCTCTACGACGAGGGCATCGCAAGCACGCAGCGATCCGGGGACCTGTTGCTGGAGTACCTCCTGCACAACAACGCGAGCGTGCGTGCCATCCGGGACGGCGACTTCGCGGCCGCACGGGCGCATCTGCAG
The DNA here is from genome assembly GCA_030041275.1 of Streptosporangiaceae bacterium. Taxonomy (GTDB): domain Bacteria; phylum Actinomycetota; class Actinomycetes; order Streptosporangiales; family Streptosporangiaceae; genus JAJYUU01. The sequence goes on along the minus strand of JASHOE010000190.1, from coordinate 1,660 downwards.
CGGGCCGTGGAGGCCAGCGAGGAGATCGGCGAGGTGAACCACGCCGTGCCGGTCAACCTGGGCTGGGTACTGCGGCACGAGCACGATCTAGAGGCCGCCCGCGACATGTTCGAGACCGGACTGCGGACGAGCCGCCGCATCGGAGACACCATGGGCCTCGCCTACTGCAGCCTCGGCCTGGCCATCGTCGCCGGCGACACCGGTGACTGGTACCGGGCTGCCGAGCTGCACGGCGTCGCGCAGACGTGCATCGATCGCGTGCACGGCCTGTGGCAAGATCCCGAGGGTCGGTACCGGCACGAGAGCATGGCGATGGGGCGCGAACGCCTCGGTGCCGTGCGGTTCGACCAGGGTTACGCCAGGGGAACGGCGCTGAGCTTCGACGACGCGGTGGACCTGGCGCTCGCGCAAGTCCGCCAGGCCGCCTAGCCGGTGATCGAGCTGCCGCTGCGGACGGCCTTCCGCGACTGCCACGACTGCGCGAACTTTGCCAGCGGTTCGCCGGCCGCGTGCCTGGCCTGCGTCAGCGCCCAGATCAGCCGGCCAGGGCCCGACGCGTGCCCGGTGTGCGCGCAGCGACTCGCCGCTGACGGCCGCTGCCCGAACGAGCTGTGCCGCAGTCCGCGGCGACGCATCAGCCGGATCCGCGCGATCGGCTACCAGACGGGGTCGCTGCGGCGCGCGATCCACAGCTACAAGTACGACGGCGCGCGCAGCTGGTCGGTGCTGCTCGGCCGGTTACTAGTCGGCTGGCTCGAGCAGAACATGGCAGACGTGCCCGGTCTCATCGTCGCGAACCCGAGCTACAGAGGCGAGGACAGGTCGGTCGGCCCGGCTTTCTGCCACGCCGAAGCCGTGCTGCGCGCGGCCGCGACGGTCGACGTCCTGCATCGCTGGCCGTTCGACGTCGCGACGCCCGCGGCGATCGTCAAGACCCGGAGGACCCTGAAGTCTGCGGACGCGCAGGCGTGGTCCAAGCGCGTCACCGCCACTGAGCTCCGCGATGCGCTCGCCGTCCCCGAGCCCCGCCGCACGGCCGGTCGTTCCATCCTCGTCTACGACGACATCTGCACGACGGGCGGGCAGCTTGACGCGATCGCCGCCTGCCTGCTCGACGAGGGCGGCGCCACCCGCGTCGAGGGAATCGTCCTCGCTCGGGCCCCCTGGCGCGGGACCGGGCCGCCCCGGCACTGAGACGACACGCATTCCCCCAAGCCTGAGATGGCTAAGGGGCGTCGCTTCGGGAGATCGCCACCTGGGCCGCGAATGCGGCCCGCTGGCCATCTTTCACCTGGCTTGCGGAGGGCAGCGAGCGTGCTCCGTAGTACCAGAGGTCGACGCCGAAATAGTCGAACATGGTCTCGGTGCGGCCGTCGTGGCTGACGAGAACGCGCAGTCCTCCTACGGCGTATTGCCCGGCTGCTGTAGCGCGGACTACGTAGATCAGCTGCGGACCGCACGCCGTGCCTAGCTGCATCGTGAATCCGCGTAGTGCGAGCGGCTGGTACGGACTGCCGCTGAGGAGCACAACGCTCGGTTTGCCGTGAACTGGCGGAAGCAGAACAAGTGTCGCGGGCAGGCAGGTATTGCCAGCTATCACCCCGGTGCTGACGAGCCGGGGAACCCGGAAGCCGGGCAGCGGGATGAGGGACGCGGAAAG
>JASHOE010000189.1 GCA_030041275.1 Streptosporangiaceae bacterium | reverse complement strand
CCGTTTGTGTACCACGGCCCGCTCAGCTCGAACCTGGACGCCACGAACCTGCCGCCGGGCGCCGGGCATCCGCTCGGCACCGACAACCAGGGCTTCGACGTGCTCGAGGAGCTGATGGTGGGCGGGCGGGCCGCGCTCGAGATCGGCTTCCTCTCCGCGGTGATCGGGATGGTCTGGGGCGCGATCTGGGGAGCGGTGTCCGGCCTGGCCGGCGGCCTGCTCGACGGCTTCCTGATGCGGATCGTGGACGTGCTGCTGTCGATCCCGTTCCTGTTCGTCGTGCTGATCGTGGCGGTCAGGTACGGAGCGTCCGTGCTCGGGCTCAGCATCATCATCGGCATCTTCACCTGGCAGGTCCCGGCTCGCCTGGTCCGCGGCGAGGTGCTGACGCTGCGGGTGCGGGACTTCGTCTCCGCGGCGCGCGCCGCCGGCTCCGGCTGGTTCCGGCTGATGAACCGGCACCTGCTGCCGAACTCGCTCGGCGTCATCATCGTGACCGCGACGTTCAGCGTGGCCGACGCGATCCTGGCCGTCGCCACCCTGGGGTTCCTCGGGTTCGGCCTGCAATACCCGACGTTCGACTGGGGGGACATGCTCAACAACGGCATCACGTACCTGCAGGACGGCTACTGGTGGCAGGTCTACCCGGTGGGGATCGCGATCATCGCGGTCGTGATGGCCTGCAACCTGCTCGGCGACGCACTGCGCGACGCGCTCGACGTGAGGCTGCGCCGCCGATGATGCGTCATGCCGGAGGCGTGCCGGCTAGCACCGTGCCGGAGGCGAGCCAGTGAACACGGTCCTGGAGATCACCAACCTGTCGACCCACATCCAGCTCACCAAGTCGGTCGTGCAGGCGGTCGGGAACGTCGACCTCGCGATCGAGGCGGGCGAGACACTCGGCCTGGTCGGCGAGTCGGGCTGCGGCAAGTCCATGACCGGCCTGTCCATCATGGGGCTGCTGCCGCCGGGTGGCGAGATCGTCGGCGGCTCGATCAAGCTGGACGGCAGGGAACTCGCCGGCCTCCCCGACACCGAGCTGCGCAAGATCCGCGGCAACGACGTCGCCATGATCTTCCAGGACCCGCTCACCTCGCTGGATCCCACGAAGACCATCGGCTACCAGGTCGCCGAGCCGGTCCGGCTGCACAAGGGCGCCAGCAGGTCGGCGGCCATGGACCGGGCCAAGGAGGTGCTGGGGCTCGTCGGGCTGCCCCGGCCGGCCGAGCGGCTCGGTGACTACCCGCACCAGCTTTCCGGAGGGCTGCGCCAGCGCGTGATGATCGCGATGGCGCTGACCTGCGAGCCCAAGCTGCTGATCGCCGACGAGCCGACCACCGCGCTGGACGTCACGATCCAGGCGCAGATCCTGGCCCTGCTGCACGACCTGAAGGACCGGCTGGGCATGGCGATGCTGCTGATCACGCACGACATGGGCGTGATCGCCGGGCACGCGGACCGGGTCCAGGTCATGTACGCGGGCCGGATGGTCGAGGCCACCGACACCGGTACCCTGTTCCAGCACATGCGCCACCCGTACACCCACGCCCTGCTCGCGTCGATCCCCCGGCTGGACCAGGACAACAAGCAGCGGCTGATGAGCATCGGCGGCCTGCCGCCGGACCTGTCGGACCCGCCGCCGGGCTGCCGGTTCGCGCCGCGCTGCGGCCGGGCCACCGACCGGTGCCGCACCGACGAGCCGCCGCTGGTCGGCGAGACCTCGGCGCACCTGTTCTCCTGCTGGCACCCGGTCGACGGCCCCGCTGGCGCCGGCGCGACGGACGGCGCGGCCGGCCGGGTGCAGGCGGTAACCGACCGGCCTGCCGGGCCCGACTTCCTGGACGGCACCGCGGCGGGAGCACCGCTGCTCGAGGTGCGCGAGCTGGTCAAGGAGTTCCCGGTCACGGCCGGGGCCATCCTGCAGCGCAAGGTCGCCGCCGTGCACGCGGTGTCCAACGTCTCGTTCACCGTGGCCGCCGGGGAGACGTTCGGCCTGGTGGGCGAGTCGGGCTGCGGCAAGACCACGATCGGCCGGGTCGTTGTCGCGCTGGAGCGGCCGAACTCCGGCTCGGTGCTGCTGGACGGGCAGGACATCTCCGCGCTCAGCCGCAGCGAGCTGCGCAGACAGCGCCGCGACCTGCAGCTGATGTTCCAGGACCCGTACTCATCGCTCGACCCCCGGATGCGGGTCGGCTCGATCATCCGCGAGCCGCTCACGATCCAGCACGTCGGCAGCCACCAGCAGCAGCAACAGCGCGTGTACGAACTGCTCGACGAGGTCGGCCTGCCGCGCAACGCGGTCGAGCGCTACCCGCACGAGTTCTCCGGCGGCCAGCGGCAGCGCATCGGGCTCGCCCGGGCGCTGACCCTCAGCCCGAAGGTGATCGTCGCCGACGAGCCGGTCAGCGCGCTCGATGTGTCCATCCGGGCGCAGGTGCTCAACCTGATGAAGCGGCTGCAGGCCGACCATGGGCTGACCTACATCGTGATCTCGCACGACCTCGCGGTCGTCAAGTACATGGCCGACCACATCGGCGTCATGTACCTCGGCAAGATGGTCGAGATGGGCGCGGCGGACGACATCTACGAGCGCGCCGCCCACCCTTATACGGCCGGGCTGATCGGCACCATCCCGGTTCCCGATCCCGAGGTGGCCAGGGCCGGCAAGGGTGCGGTGATCAAGGGCGAGCTGCCCAGCCCGGTCACCCCGCCGTCCGGCTGCCGGTTCCGGACCCGCTGCCCGTACGTGCAGGATCTGTGCGCCGAAGAGGAGCCGCCGCTGCGCCCGTTCGGGCCCGGGCACATGGCCGCCTGCCATTTCCCGCTGCAGACCGCGGAATCCGAGCTAACCGCGGCGACCGCCTGAGGCAACTGGACGCCGCTACGGGCGTCCCCAGTGTGTGGGAATCACCGAGATGCACCACGCCGAACCGCTCCTGCCGCGCTCAGGCCGGACCGGCGGAAGCCCTGCCGTGAGGGCTCAGCGCAGGTCCAGGCGGCCATTCCGGCGCTGGCTACGTGCGCGGCCAGGTATGGCTTCCCCGGCAATTCCTATGGCAACGCATCCGGGCCGATCACGTCTTTCTCCGACTTCATGACCTGGGTAGCGGGCTTCCTCGACGAGCTGGCCTGGCAACTGCTGGGCCACCAGTCCCGCTAACTCATTAAGCCGGTCACTGCCGCCACGGATCAATGATCTCGATGCCGGTGCCGTCGAAGTCGGGCACGTTCCGAGTCGCGAGCGCCGCGCCCTGAGAGCGGCAGACGCCCGCGATCAGCGCGTCGAAGCCTGGGATCGGTTTCCCAGTCCGCTCACGGCCGCTGGCGATAACCGCATAGTGCTCCGCGGCTGTTGTGTCGACTGGCAGGATCTGGTCCGCAAAGGTTGAGAAGATCTCATCGGCCGCGCCGAGAAGGACCTGCTTTCTTCGCCCGTCTGGCAGCCGCGCAATGCCGTACCGGATCTCTGCGAGTGAGATGGCCGTCATGCACAGCTCGCGCCTGTCCCTGGCGCGGACCCAGCTCGCGACGACCGGATCCGGTTCCGGGCGCATCAGCTCGGAAACCACGTTCGTGTTGAGGATGATCATGCAGAGAAATCCGCCGCCCGGGCCGGGTCATGGCGCCCAGGCAGGTTCAGGTCAACTCCGCCCAGTGCGCCAAACCGGTCAAGGAGCGTCGTGAACAGCCCGACCGGATCCGCCGGCTCCTGAACGGCTTCCGCGAGAATCGCACGCGCCTCTGCCTCCATGGACCTGCCGTGACGAGCCGCACGAACCTGAAGGCGCCGCTTCACCGTCTCATCCAGGTTCCGGATGTTCAATGCCGCCAACTGCCATCACCTCATGCTATCGATGCTACCAACAATGCTAGCGAGGTATGCGTCGGCAGCGTCATCAGCCAGGTCGATGAGCCAGCGGACGTAACTGCGAAACCTGGTGATCTCTTCCCGCAGCTTCAGCCAGGCGGGTCAGCCTGGGCTGGGCTTCCAGATTGCGGCGGAGTTGGCGACGCCAGCGGCTTCAGCGAGCTGGTAGAGACCCCGCGACAGTTCCACGACCTCGCCTCGGTCCCACAATGTGTACAGGTCGCGCCACGACACCCCGGCGACAATCGCCTCTTTTGACCGGAACGGAGGATCGGCAGATGACATCCGGGCCGCCGTTTCTTGGCCAGCTGCGTGATCGTCTGCTCACCCAGGTGCTTGGACAGCTGGCGACTGACCCCGTTGTCGACGGAGTGGCCCTGATTGGATCGCTCGGCCGCGGCGAGGCAGACAACTGGAGCGACATTGACCTTCTGATTCTCATGGGAGACGAGGCGCTCGCGCGGTTTGTGGACGAGCCCACGGCAAGGCCCTGGGCGCAGGCTGACCTGCTGTCGGACGGCCGTCATAACTCACCGGCTGGCGCCACATCGATGGGCGCGACGCACATTCGGTCAGGGCTGCCGCTCTGGGTTGACCTGCACGTTCACCCCGCAGCCCGGACTCGCTGGCCGACCGACGGCCGCATCGTGTGCCAACGTCGGCCAATCGGGACGGGGACTCTGTCATTTGACCAGCTGAACGCCAGCGGCTCCCGGCAGCCAGCCACGGCAAAGACCGCAGACGAGATCCGGAGGATTCACCTTAGCTACGTTCCGATCGCCGGCAAGTACATCGGCCGCCGGTCGCCGCGCGTGTCCGAGATGATCCGGGTCCTCGGCAAGATGCCAAACTTCAGTTCCTGTGACCCGGCAGCGCAGCTGCTTGCTCTTCGGAGAATCGCGGCAGACCTGTCAGATCCGTCCTGGTCATGGCTAGGTGACGCCGCCACCTCATATCTTGATCTGGTCGAGGCAACCCTGTAGTCGCGAATCCGGCCGGAATTCCCGGAGTCGCAGGCTACTGAGGCGGGATCTGGGCGAGCGTGAGCGGGTGGGTGACCGTCAGGCCGTCTGGGGTGACCCAGACGAGGGTGATCGTCCTTCCGGCTGGCACCTTTGCCAGGATGCTCGTCAGCGACGCGGGCGAGGAAACCTGCTTGCCCGCAGCGGAGGTGATCACGTCGCCCGCGGCCAGGCCGGCCGCCCCGGCCGGGCTCTGGCAGAGCGCGCCGAGCACGAGAGCCCCGGACGAGGCCGGCGCCACGTGGGCGGGGATCCCCGCGTCTGCCGCGTTGGGCAGGCAGCCGGACGGTGTCGTGTAGAGCCTGCCGCCCTGGCCGAGGCCCTGCTGCTCTTCGCTCTGCTTCATCTGCTGTAGCTGCGCCTGCGGGCTCGTCTGCGTGCTCTGCGCGCCGCCCGGCGCGCTCGCCACGAGCACGCCCACGAAGCCGCTGGCGCCGACGCGGACTCCGGTGGCATGCCTGCCGGCGATGATCTCCCGGGCGATCGTCATGGCCTTGTCGATCGGGATCGCGAAGCCCATGTTCTGCTGGCTGGCCATAACGTCGCTGCTGGATGCGGTGTCCATGCCGATGACCTTGCCGGCGGTGCTCACCAGCGGCCCGCCGGAGTCGCCCTGGATGATGTCCGCGTCGGTCTGCAGCATGCCGGTCAGGTATTCGGCGGACTCGCCGGTGCCCTCGTCGCTGGCCGTAATGGCCCGATTCAGGCCGGTGATGGCGCCGGTCACGGTCGTGATGCTGCCGGTCCCGTTGGCGTTGCCCATGGCGACGACGCCGTCGCCGACTCTGACTGAGGCAGAGTTGCCGAGAGGGACCGTGGTGAGCCCGGACGCTCCCTCCAGCTTGATGACCGCGACGTCCGACCCCTTGTCGTAGCCGAGCCAGATGGCTGGGTAGGTCTTGCCCGTCGAGACCACCTTCGCGGTGAGACCGTTGGTGGCGTTGATCACGTGGTTGTTCGTCAGCACCAGGCCGGACCTGCTGATGATCATGCCGGTGCCGGCCGCGCCAGAGACGTCGGCGCCGTCGTCCTGAAGCTTGCTGTTGATGATGACGAGGCCCGGCTGCACGGCGTTCTCCGCCCGCCGCAGGGTCGCGCTGCTCACGCTCGCACCGGGTGTGGCTCCCGCCCCCGGCCCGGTGCTGGCGCCGCCGGGCTGCCGGCCTCCGCTCGCGCTCGGCGGGCTGCCGCTGGAGGAGGTCAGCACGACGGCCAGGCCCCCGCAGCAGGCCGCCACCGCCGCGACCACGACGTAGGAGATGAGCGGGGCCCAGCGCCGGCGCCTTGGCTCTGGGGCCGGAACGTAGCCGTACTGGACCACGCTGTCGTGCTCGTCCCCTGCGGTCACGCCGGGACCCTCCGTTGCGATCGTGGCTGCCTGTCCAAGCGGGTCGTTCCCGCCAGCCAGGTGCCACGATGCCCCGCCGACGGTTGCGCGACGGTTACATCCCGCGGTGGCCGGGCGTGATCAGCCGTGGTTGGTGTAGATGGGGGTGGACGTCGATCCCTGATCCGAGACGCCGATCGCGACGCACGCGTTTGCTAGCGGGCACTGGATTTCGCCGATGTCCATGAACGAGTCGCCGTGCATGCGGTGAGGCACCTTCGCGGGGACGGTGAACGTGACCCGCTGCCAGGAACGGCCAGCGTCCTGGGTGATGGCCACGACCGAGGACCCCGCGTTGAGCGTCTTGCCGATCCGCTGCGCGATGAGGTCACTTCCCGCGGCGTAACAGGTCTCCGCCGTCGGGCATGTCAGGGCGTCCATCATCGGGTAGGGCATCGTGTGCGGGAGCGTGCTGGCGGTCCAGGTCACTCCGCCGTCGGAGGAGAACGCGATCACGGTGTACTGCACGGCGTCCTTCCCCTCGCTGTATCCGACCTGATTGCCTTCCCTGCCGTTGTGCTCGACGAAGCCGATCATCGCGCAGTGGCTGGCGTCCGCGCAGGTGACGTCCGGCACCGGACCGGGCCCGTAGCCGCTCGGCCAGGCATGCTGCTGCCAGCTCATGCCGCCGTCATCGGACGTCAGCAGCACGCCGCGGTCAAGGTCGGGACCTGTCCGGATGTCGGTGCTGTCGTAGAGGCCGACCGCCGCACAGTGAGAGGCAGTCGGGCAGCTCACGATCTGGATCGACTCGCCCCTGGGGAACCGCACCACGGTGAAGTGCCTGCCGCCGTCGGACGTGACGACGAAGTGCATGTCCGCAATCAGGTCAAGGCCTGGGCTCATCGTGGCTCCGGAGGCCGATGCGAGCCCCCGGCAGGTCGTCGCGGTGACGCAGTCAAGGTTGCTGATCTGGCCCACGTCGGCCGGCAAGGGGCTCACGGTCCAGGAGTGACCACCGCTGGCCGTCGTCAGGTACACGGCCTGATGGCCGTAGTACAGCCCGCCCGCCGCGCAGTCCGTCGCAGAGGCGCACGAGAGCGCCGAGGTGAACGTGATGCCCTTCGGCACGGGCAGGACGCTCCACGTCTGCGCGCCGTCGGTGGAGGAGTAGAACGAGTCCATGTCTGCCGGGCCGCTCGACGACGTCGCGCTGTCGCCCTCGACGTAGCAGGTCGTCGCGCTCGGGCAGGTGAGGAACCCCGGCTCCGGGCCGGCCGTGTTCTCCTGCCAGCCGCGGGTAACCAGGTAGCTCATGAGCCGCCAGGCGCCGGCCGGGGCGTGAACGGAGCCAGCGCCGCCGGGCAGCACCCGGGCCGGCTCCCAGGAGGTGGTCACGCGGCTAGCGAGGGTGGGCGGCCCTTGCACGACGCC
>JASHOE010000188.1 GCA_030041275.1 Streptosporangiaceae bacterium | reverse complement strand
CGGTTCGCCAGCCCGTCGGGGTCAGTTACCTGATCACGCCGTGGAACTTCCCGGCGGCGATGGCCACCCGCAAGATCGGCCCAGCGCTAGCGGCCGGCTGCACCGTGATCCTTAAGCCCGCGAAGGAGACGCCGCTGACCGCGCTGGCGGTCGCCGCCATCCTGACCGAGGCTGGCGTACCGGACGGCGTCGTGAACGTGCTGTCGACAGGCAAGCCTGGCCCGATGACGGAGGCCGTGCTGGCCGATCCGCGAGTGCGGAAGCTCTCGTTCACCGGGTCGACGGAGGTCGGGCGGATGCTGCTCAAGCAGGCGGCCGACTATGTCACGAACTGCTCGATGGAGCTTGGCGGCAATGCGCCGTTTCTGGTGTTGGAGGACGCTGACATCGACGCGGCGGTTGACGGCGCGCTCCTCGCCAAGATGCGCAACGGCGGTGAGGCCTGCACCGCGGCGAACCGGTTCTACGTGCACGACAGCGTCGCAACCGAGTTCTCCGCCAAGCTGGCAGCACGGATGTCAGCACTGCGGGTCGGACCGGGCCTGGAGGACGGGGTCGACCTGGGCCCGCTGGTGAACGCCGATACCAGGGACAAGGTGGCCGGGCTGGTGGAGTCCGCGACCGGATCGGGTGCGGCGGTGCTGACCGGCGGGCACGCTCCCGACCGGGTCGGTTACTACTACCAGCCGACTGTGCTGGACGCCGTGCCGCCTGGCGCCGGGATCCTGTCCGAGGAGATCTTCGGCCCGGTTGCGCCAGTGGTCAGGTTCACCGACCCCGACGAGGCGATCGCGCTGGCGAACAGTACCGAGTACGGCCTCGTTTCCTATCTGTACTCGAAAGACCTGCGCCGGGCTCTGCGTGTTGCGGAGGCGCTCGAAGCGGGCATGGTGGGGATCAACCGGGGCGTGGTGTCCGACCCGGCGGCGCCGTTCGGCGGCGTGAAGCAGTCCGGGCTCGGCCGCGAGGGCGCGCACGACGGCCTGCTCGAGTACACCGAGACCAAGTACATCGCCGTGGACTGGTAGGCAGAAGCGAATGGACCGGCGGATCTTCGGGCTGGAGAACGAGTACGGCGTTACCTGCACGTTTCGCGGCCAGCGTCGGCTGTCCCCGGACGAGGTGGCGAGGTACCTGTTCCGTCGTGTCGTCTCGTGGGGACGCTCGAGCAACGTGTTCCTGCGCAACGGCGCCCGGCTGTACCTGGATGTGGGCAGCCACCCCGAGTACGCGACGCCCGAGTGCGACAACCTGATCGACCTGGTCACGCACGACAAGGCAGGCGAGCGCATCCTCGAGGGCCTGCTCGTCGACGCGGACACCCGGCTGCGCGAAGAAGGCATCGCCGGCGACATCTACCTGTTCAAGAACAACACAGACTCGGCCGGGAACTCCTACGGCTGCCACGAGAACTACCTGGTCGGCCGGCACGGCGAGTTCGGACGGCTGGCGGACGTGCTCATTCCGTTCCTGGTGACCAGGCAGATCATCTGCGGCGCCGGGAAGGTCCTGCAGACCCCGCGTGGCGCGGTTTACTGCGTGAGTCAGCGGGCCGAGCACATCTGGGAAGGCGTGTCATCGGCGACGACCAGGTCAAGGCCGATCATCAACACCAGGGACGAGCCGCACGCCGATGCCGAGCGGTTCCGCAGGCTGCACGTCATCGTCGGTGACTCGAACATGAGCGAGACCACGATGCTGCTCAAGGTTGGCGCTACCGACCTGGTGCTGCGGATGGTCGAGGCCGGCATCGTGATGCGCGACCTGACGCTGGAGAACCCGATCAGGGCGATCCGTGACGTCAGCCACGACATGACCGGTCGGCGGCGCGTGCGCCTGGCCAACGGCCGCGAGGTTAGCGCGCTGGATATCCAGCAGGAGTACCTGGCCAAGGCACAGGACTTCATCGCCCGCAAGGCCAGCACGGATCCGGTCACTGCGCGCGTACTCGAACTGTGGGAGCGCACGCTTCGCGCTGTCGACACCGGCGACCTTGGGCTGGTTGCCAGGGAAATCGACTGGGTGACCAAGCTGCAGCTCATCGAGCGGTACCGGGCCAAGCATGACCTGCCGCTCGCCTCGCCCAGGGTCGCGCAACTGGATCTCGCGTACCACGACGTGCATCGCGGTCGCGGGCTGTACTACCTGCTGCAGAAGAAGGGCGCGGTCGAGCGGGCCTGCCGGGACCTCGACATCTTCGCGGCCAAGTCGATTCCGCCGCAGACCACGCGGGCACGGCTGCGCGGCGAGTTCATCCGCCGGGCGCAGGAGCGGCGGCGCGACTTCACCGTCGACTGGGTGCACCTGAAGCTCAACGACCAGGCGCAGCGGACCGTCCTGTGCAAGGACCCGTTCCGCTCGGTCGACGAGCGGGTGGAGAAGCTGATCGCGGGCATGTAAGCGGACGAGCCGGCAGCCCGAGGAGGTGTAGTTTCTCACTGGATATACGGTGCTCGTATGGAATAAAGCCTGCTGTCGGGCTTGCCGTGACGCGGTGCCCCAGGTCGGCTCCATGCCCCCGCCGTCCAGCCGCGT
>JASHOE010000187.1 GCA_030041275.1 Streptosporangiaceae bacterium | reverse complement strand
CCCTGCACGTCAAGCCCTGGCCGTACTACGTCTCCGACGCGGTCACCGCGGACGTCGTGACGTGCCTGCGCAGACTGGCCGGAACGCTACGCAGCCCCCGGGATGCCGCCGCCCGGGTGCATTCGGCGATGGCGGACGGCAGGCTCGGGCTCGGCACGCACGAGTTCTACTGCGCTCCGTGGGACTACCGGAGCATGCCCGCCGACCTGGCCGGTGAGCTCGCGCGGGCGACGCTGACCATCCTCAAGGGCGACCTCAACTACCGCAGGCTAGTCGGCGACCGGGCGTGGCCGCCCGACACGCCGTTCGCCGAGGCGGTGTCCTACTTCCCGGGGCCGGTGGCGGTCCTGCGCACGCTCAAGAGCGACGTGGTCACCGGGCTGAGCCCGGCCACGCTGGCCGAGCTCGACGCGACCGGGCAGCCCTGGCGCACCGACGGAAACCACGGCCTCATTCAGGTGGCAGGGACCGACTGGATCGCGGCGAGCAGCTCGGTCCAGTAGAAGGCCGCGGTGAAGAACTGCAGCGTGTCGCCCTTCTCGAGCATGAGCTTGCGGTACATCACCATCTTGCCGACGTCGTAGCCGGCCAGCATCTCCTGCCAGTCCGCGTAGCTGCCGGCCAGCAGGAACACCGCGCCGGGCTCGGCGTCGGCCCGGCTGAGCACCGAGGCTGCGGTCACCTCGCCGGCCTGGAAATCCAGGGTAAGGGTGTCGCCGACGGCGCCGTCCGGCAGATCCCGCACGCTCAGCGCCAGGCGGCCGGTCACGAACGGCCGGATCATGTTGATCCAGTCCCAGAAGTCCTGCAGCTTGCTGGCCTGCCGCTGCTCGCCCGGCCAGGCGTTGAAGACGGCCTGGCACTCGCTGGCCCAGGCTTTCGTCATGAACGTGGCCACGTCAGCCGCCGGCCAGCGTCGGCTTGGCCATCGACAGCATGTCCTCCATGTCCGGCGGCAGCGACACCCCCACCATGCCGAGCTTGCGGTGCAGCTGGTTCATGAACAGCTCGGAAACCCGGTCCTCGTCCCAGCCGAGCGGCTCGTAGGCGATGTAGCTCGAGCGGGCGGCGCTCATCGTGAGCAGGCAGCGCAGCGTGTCGTGCAGGTCCTTGACGTAGGCCGGGTCCTCGGCGAGCAGCTCGCGCACGAACCGCAGGCCGGCCTGGACGTGACGGGCCTCGTCGCGGCAGGTCGCAGTGAAGCCCGTGTAGAAGGTCGGCAGCACCCTGTAGTCCCTGGCGTAGTTGAGGGTGATCTTCATGACCGACAGGGCCAGAACTCCCTCGATCCAGATGACGTACGTGGTCGCGTACTTCATCTGCAGGTGCTTGTTGTACGGGTCCCGGCGCAGGTCGTCGGTCAGGTACGCGAGCAGGCCGAACGGCCCGACGAACGTCTCCTGGATGTAGGGCCACGAGCCGTCGAGGACGGCCATGATGCCGTCGCCCTCCAGGCCGACGACGTCACGGTAGAACCTGTCGAAGAACACGGTGTGCCGCGCCTCGTCCTCGAGGTGGCTGGTGAGGAAGATCTTGTAGTCCTCGGGAACGCCGAACAGCAGCGGCGCCAGCTCGACCGCGACCTGCCGCTCCCCGTGGTGGAAGCCGGAGGCGATCGACAGGAACGAGTTGCGCGAGGCGTCGGTCATCCGCTCGGACCAGTTCGCCTTGTCCGGCGTGAAGTCGAGCTCGTTGACGTTCCACCGCTGCCTGAGGTACCGGTCGTAGAGGCTGCGGTATTCGGGCAGGCGGGCCGTTGGCACGTGCACGTACTCGAGAACGTCGTCGATGTCGGCCCGCCCGAGCGCGGCAAGGTCGAGGCTTTCGATGCGGTCAAGCGTCTCTTCGGTGGTACTCACACGACTCTCCCCGCTCTGTCCAGCGCCGCACCCGAATGCGGTTCTGTTCCAGATTAGCTCTGCGCGGGCTTCTCGTCGTGGCCGCCGAATTGCTTGCGCATCGCGGACAGCGCCTTGTCGGCGAACAGGTCGAGCTGGCGGGAGGAGAACCGCGAGTACAGCGCGTTGGTGAGGACCGGGGTGGGCACGCCCTCCTCGATCGCCGCGATCGACGTCCAGCGGCCTTCGCCGGAGTCCGAGACCCGGCCGGAGAAGTTCTCCAGGTCTGGCGACTCGTACAGCGAGATCGCCAGCAGGTCGAGCAGCCAGGACCCGATCACGCTGCCCCGGCGCCAGACCTCGGATACCGAGGTGGTGTCGATGTCGTAGTGGTAGTACTCGGGGTGCTCCAGCGGGGCGGTCTCCGCGTCGGACTCCTGCTTGCGGGTGCCGATGTCGGCGTTGTGCAGCACGTTCAGCCCCTCGGCGAGGGCCGCCATCATGCCGTACTCGATCCCGTTGTGGACCATCTTGACGAAGTGCCCGGCCCCGTTGGCCCCGCAGTGGAACCAGCCCTGCTCGCAGTTGGCGGGCTCGCCGGTGCGGCCCGGCGTGCGCGGGGCGGTGTCGACCCCGGGCGCGAGCGACGCGAACAGCGGCGCCAGGTGCGCCACCGCGTCGTCGTCGCCGCCGATCATGAGGCAGTAGCCGCGGTCCAGACCCCAGACCCCGCCGCTGGTCCCGCAGTCGACCAGGCGGACACCGTGCTCGTCGGCCAGCCGCTTGCTGCGCTCGATGTCGTCGCGGTAGTAGGAGTTGCCGCCGTCGATGATGATGTCGCCCGGCTCCATCCGCTTGGCGAGCTCGTTGATCGTGTTCGCGGTGATCTCGCCCGCCGGAACCATCACCCAGGCCGACCGCGGCTTGGTGAGCTTGGCGACGAAATCGTCCAGGGACGACGCGCCGGTCGCACCCTCGCCGGCAAGCTGCTGTATCGGGCCCGGGCTCCGGTCGTAGACCACGCACTGATGGCCATCGCGCATGAGCCTGCGGACGATGTTGGCCCCCATCCGCCCGAGGCCCACCATGCCGAGCTGCCGTATCTCAGTGGCTGCCATTGTTCTCCCTAGTCTGAGTTGTTTTTGGGCAGCCACGGCTTGTGCCATTCGGCGTACCCGCGAACCAGCTTGAGAGCCTCCTCGGGCCCCCAGGATCCCTTCGCGTACGTCTGCACCGGCGGGGGGTTGTCGATCAGTGGCTGCACGACCCGCCAGGTCTCCTCGACGCCGTCCTCGCGGGTGAACAGGTGGTCGTCGCCGGACATCGCGTCGCGCAGCAGCCGCTCGTACGGCTCCAGCGATGGCCCGACCTCCTG